>JARRLJ010000177.1:0-4802 GCA_037387025.1 Gemmatimonadales bacterium | reverse complement strand
GAGTGGTTGGGTTTCGGCGCTCAGGATGTGCGTGCCTTCGGTGTTGCGGGGCTATTGCACGATTTGGGGAAAGTGAAAATCCCGCTCGAGATTCTCAACAAGGCCGGAAAGCTCACCGATGAAGAACGGGCAGTCATGAATGCACACCCGACCGAAGGTGCCCGCATGATAATCGCCACCGAACCCGACCTGGACATGGCGGCCGTTGTCGCCTACGAGCACCACATCATGCTCAACGGTGGTGGCTACCCGTCTCTCACTTACGCTCGGGACTGCCATCGGGCCAGCAAACTCGTGCACGTCTGTGACGTGTATGACGCTCTAAGAACGAAGCGACCCTACCGGGATGCGTGGCCCTCCGGAAAGGTCTTGGCTTACTTGGAAGAGCGCTCCGGGACCGAATTCGACGGTCAGGTCGCGCACTCGTTCACCGAGATGATGCGAAACTGGGAGCCGCGCGTGGCCGAGTTGACGGAGGACCAGCCATTACCGGCCGCCTAACCCAAGATCCCCAGCGACAACTGCCGTTCTCTTTGCACAACCTCAAACAGTGGAAGTGGTTTATCTTGCCGTGCCACCATGAGTGTGCCACCGAACCCGCGCGACTCCAGTGCGTCTCCCACGTCTCGCACGGCGAGTTCGGGGCGGTTGCATCGATCACTGAGGTGGAGCAGCACTACGGTGCTCAGACCCTCGTGCACCAAGTCTCGCAGGAGCTGCGCTGCGGCTCGGTTGGACAGGTGCCCGCCGGGGCCTGCAATGCGGTAACGTACCCTGGCGGGATATGGACCGTTGCGTAGCATCGTGTCATCATGGTTGGATTCCACCATGAGACAGTCACAGCCGGCCAGCAGTCCTCTGATCTCCGCTGACGAACAGCCCAGATCGTACGCCAATCCCAATCTTATCCCACTCGATGTGCTCTCCACCGCGAATGCGAGCGGTTCAGCCGCGTCGTGACTGGTAAAGCAGGTACGGATGTGCACGCCGTTCAACGTCACGGGATCGCCCGGGGAGATCTCGAAGGTCTTGAGCCCTTTGTTTCGTCGTGTGAGCGCGCGCAATGTGCCGGCCGAGGCGTATACAGGGCAATCCAACTCGCGCGCTAGCGCTGCCGCCCCGCGGGAGTGGTCCCCGTGTTCGTGCGTCAGCAAGATAGCTGCGACTCTATCCAGAGTCACCTTTGCCGCCGTAGCCCGGCGCTTTAGTGACTTGGCGCCGAAGCCCGCGTCGATCAATAGGACTTGATCGTTGTCCTGCAGTGCGATTGCATTCCCGCGACTGCCGGAGCCCAAGACAGCCACCTTCATGCTTTGGTTGCGTGATCGTAGATCGTGGTCAGCATGTCGCGCACCTGTTCGGTGAACTCAACCTTACGACGTGGCATCACACGTTCCGCAATCTTGAGAAAGCCGTCCCGCTCCATGGCGGCACCGGTGTCTCCCCAAGCGAATGGCCGGACATACTTCGGAGCGCTTGCGTGTCCAAAGACGTTGGCACCGGTCCCGACTACCGCCCCGGTGTTCATCATCGTTCCAATGGCCGTCTTACAGTGGTCGCCGAACAGGGTTCCCAGAAACTGCCTCCCCGTCTCGATCTCGGTCCCAGCCATGCGGATTCGCACTGGGCCATATGTATTCTTGAGGTTGGACGTAGTAGTGCCAGCTCCGAGGTTCACCCAACGTCCGATGACCGAGTGACCCACGAAGCCGTCGTGAGCCTTGTTGGCGTAGCCCAGCAACACCGTGTTGGATATCTCTCCGCGCACCTTGCAGAGCGGGCCGATCGAGCACTGATGCACGGTTGCTCCTAAGATTGTGCATCCGGGCCCCACATACACCGGTCCCTCAAAGCGGACGCCGGCCTGCACGTGCGTATGCTGTTCTATGACCACCACGCCCTGGCGTACATCGAAAATCGTGCCGGGTTCGACTGCTGCACCCAGAATCACCACGTCGGACGGATCACCAATCACGACGCTGCCTTGAGGCAGGTCATCGCTCCGTTCGTGGGTGAAGTCGGTGGTGTCTGGCTGCAGCAGATGCTCCATGGCTGTCACGGCATCATAGGCTCCGTGAAGCAACATCCCTTCGATCTCGAGTTCATCCCAATCTTTGTGCTCGTTCTGCCACGTGGTGCCTTCGGGCGCCCACCAGCCTACGGTTACGCCGTCGTTTACAAGGCGGACGGGTTTGGAGGGCAGATCGGCTGAAAGGCCGGTCGGGGCGAAGTCGGACCGGCCGATTACCGCTGGACCCGACACCGGCTCGGTGGCGGTGACCGGAGGAACTCCTTCTTCTACGAAGGCTTGTAGGTGCGGCGCTCCAAATACAGCCTTTGCTTCGCCGTCTACTATTCCCTCCCATCGCTCCCTGATGAGCCACGCCCCTGCGCGCAACTCGCATATCGGACGGCAATCGCCGAACGGAAGCCACGCAGCTGCCGGCTCGGGTTCGAGCAAGAACACTGCAGTCATTCGGTCAATCTCCTGATTTTGATAGGGAGGTCGCCAAGAAGTTGCTTCAAATCGGCGGCCCCTGCCTTGGTCGTCACCAACGTTACACCGTTTGCGTTGACCACGACCAAATCCGCTACACCGTCCAGCACGATCGTGCCGTGATCAGCCCAGACTACACACCCCCGTGCTCCCCGTTGGAAGACGTCGCCCACCAGCACGTTCCCCGACTCGTCTTCCCTTCGAACACGGCCCAAAGCGGCCCAGGTACCGACATCGTCCCAGGGGTAGCGTCCCGGAACACAGGCAACGTGACGGCTGCGCTCGAAGTGTGAAACATCTACGGCGACTGGGGTAACGGTCGTGAAGAACTGCTCCACTTCACCTCCCACGAGCATCTCGACGTGCGGTGCTAACTCGTGGGCCACCGCTAGTGTCTCATCGAGAAACCTTCGAGCCGTCCAGGCGAACAAGCCGCTGTTCCACAGTGCGCCTGACTGCACGAGCTGCACCGCTCGTTGTGCATCCGGCTTCTCGATGAACTCCTTTACGTGCCGTGCTTCTCCCTCCAAGACATCCCCGGGGATTATGTAACCGTATCCGGTTTCGGGTCGAGTCGGCTTCACGCCGACGGTTACCAGTACATCGTGCCGTTCGGCCACATCCAACGCGAGCGCCGCAGTCTTCCGAAACTGTGCGTCGTCGCCCACGTACCAGTCCGCATGAAGTGACAGAACTGCGGCCTCAGCATCCTGCTGCTGGGCCACAGACGTTGCCCAAGCGAGTGCTGGTGCCGTTGACGCTGCCCGTGGTTCTGCCAGGACGTTCTCTGGAGGGATATGAGGAAGCAATCGACGGGTCTCGGTAAGTAGCGACTTACCAGTAACGATCAAAACCCGTTCAGGCGGCACGAGGCCCGCCAGGCGATCCGCCGTTTGGACGAGCAGAGGCGCATCGCCGGACAGGGAGAGCATTTGTTTCGGTTTTGCACCGGTTGACAGAGGCCAGAACCTGGTTCCCGAACCTCCGGCGAGCACGGCGGCCCAACGACTCACCGTCCGGTCGCGTTCCGGGTAGAGGAGGCCACTAGAGGAGGTCTGAGATGGCTGATCTGTGACGACGCAACTCGAACAACAGCCGGCCATTGTTGATGTCGCGCTTGACCAGGAGTGCCATGAGGGAATCGTCTGTGAGTTTGGTCAGCACGGCCAAGCCCCGATCGTATTCGACTATTCCGAAACCGAAGTCGCCGCGGCCTCCGGCAGCACCAAGACGGTTGCAACCTTCTATCACAGACGGCACCAGCGCTGCGACACTCTCAGAGTCGAGTCCGTCCTGGGCCCGGCTGTCAATGGGTAGTCCGTCTTTGCCCAGTACGATGACAGCTTCAACTCCGTCGCGGTTCCCCAGTGCCTGTACTACATCTCGAATAGTGGGCATGGGCGGCAAGCTAGGATTGCCACCGAATGAAGTCAAGCCGACTCAACGGGTTGACCGGGTTTCGGACCAGGGCTAATCTTCTGCCACTTGAATGACACGTATCTCCTTTCTTGACTTCTGGTTGGCCGCGTTGGCCGGCATGGCTGTGGTGACCGGCATCGCCTGTGGCGACAGCACCGGTCTGCTGCCTCCAATCGCCGCCAACGAGGTCGACACGGTCACGTTCGCGGCCCTGCAGGGAACTCCGGTTGGGCAGCCGAGCGGTTTGGACATAGTGAACAACCGTGTGTTGCGAACCGAGCAGGGTCGTGCGTTCGACGTCGCGTTTGATTTCGACTCGACAGATGTGGCTGTTCTCGTACCTGCGGGCTTGCTCGGATTCCAGGCGCAACCCGGATGGCGCAGAAGCGACGAGGAGTTCGAAGCAATCGAGTCGGCTCCGCTCGAGGACTATGTCACCGATAGTACTCTAGCTCTGGCGCTGGGAGACGTGTTAATAGCGAGATCGCGCAGCTCGAGCAGCGCCTGCTCGTTTCTGGGTGCAGTGCCGCGGTATGGGAAGTTTCATGTGTTGGACGTCAATCTTGAGGAAAGAACAATCAGGCTGGAGTTCCTGATTGACGTGAGCTGCGGCTATCGTGGACTGCAGCCCGGATTTCCAACCCGCTGATTCCGTGATCGACATCCGCCTGATCCGAGAGTCACCCGCCGCAGTGCGGGCGGCCCTGGCACGTCGCGATCAAGAGCTGGTGCAGCGAATCGACGCGATCGTCAAACATGACGAGTGCAGGCGCAGTCTCTTGAAGCGGGTCGAGCGACTGAAGGCCGAACGAAACCGGTCGTCCGAGGAAGTTGCACAACTCAAGAAGGAGAAGGCGGATGCGACCGCTCTCCTCGCCGAGCTCAA
>JARRLJ010000176.1:0-7281 GCA_037387025.1 Gemmatimonadales bacterium | reverse complement strand
ATTCTGCACACCGATGCCGGACGCCAACAGCGCGTTCACGTGTCGCGACGGAGTGATCTTGTCGTTGCCCAGTGCCTGGAGTGTGCGGGGCGCCACCAGGATCGAGCCAATAGCCGACGACAGAGTCGCGCACGCCAGCCCGATCGGGATGATCGGACCCCACACCGCAATCCTTGCCATCACTAGCTGGTCGCCTGCCAGAACGTCCGGTGGTGCCGTGCTCCAGAACTTGAGCGTCAGGAGTACGTAGACCAGCATTCCCGTTACCGTAGCCGACACTACCCCGAGTGGGATCGACTTGCTCGGGTTCTTGAGGTCGCCGGACAGTCCCACACCTGCGGTCATGCCCGTAAATGCAGGGAATACGATCGCGAAGACCAGAATGAACGGATCGTGATTGGCGACCCGGTCCAGCAGCCCCGGCTCGCCGAGTTCGACGCCAGCCGGCGTGTGTCCCAGGAAGAACAGCAAGAGCGACAAGCCCAGGATCGCGACCACCCACCAGAGTGCCTTTACGCCTACGCTCGCACCACGCCGCAGCACGAATATCGCCAGGATACCGGTAGCAGGCAGCGAGATGTACCTGGGGTCCAATGCACCGGGCAGGACACGCTCGATCATCGGTGCCACAGGTCGGAAAGCCTCGGCGAACGCAATCATGTAGAACGCGACCGATACCGCTTGCGACAGGTACAGCGATATCCCAATTGCTCCACCAATAGTGGTCCCGAACGAACGAGATACAATGAAGTACTCACCACCACCCTCCACCCGTCGGTTGGTCGCGATTTCCGAGATGGCAAGCGCGGTCGGAATCGTTACCAAGTGGCCCAGTACAATGATCAACAGCGTTCCGAGGAACCCGGTCTGGCCCACGGCAATGCCGAAGCGCAGGAAGAGGATAGCACCGAGTATGGTGCTTATGGAGGCAAGGAATACCGGAGCCGTTCCGAACCCGTGGCCCGTCGTAGCCTCACCACGGGACGAGGTAGACACTTGGTTCTTCTTGCTCACAGTGACACATCCAGTTCGCTATTCACATAGGCTCCAGTCTACAACCCGGGGAAACACGAACACGATTCATCTATTCGAGCACCCGTGTCAGGCCGAGACCCGGACGCTCGCTTGCATACAGCATCCCGTTCTCGAGTCTCAACATACCACGGGTGGGATCGTCCACGAGCGCCAGGTGACCGTCGAGGTCTGCATATCTCACGTTGGGTCGCGCCAGCGCGAAATGAAGGCCGGCTGCTATGGCAATCTCTGCCTCGTCCATACACCCCACCATCACCTCGAGCCTGGCCGATCGGGCGACGGCGTTCACCTGCAGTGCCTCGGCAATGCCACCTACCTTCATGAGCTTCACGTTTACCATGTCGGCCAGGTCATCCCGAGCCAGTTCGAAGGCGTCGCGCAGACTCATCATACTCTCGTCCGCCATTACTGCCATCGGGGCTGATTGAGCCACGCGGCCGAGCAGATCAGGCTGTCCTTTCGGTGTCGGCTGTTCGAACAGTACAACCCGTGCGGACTTGGTCGCCTCGACGAAATGTAGCGCCTGATCCACCGTGTATCCTTGATTGGCGTCGAACCTGATTTCGATCCGATCGCCGAAGCGTCCGCGAATGTGAAGCACGCGAGCGATATCACTGTCAATGTCGCAACCGCCCTTGATCTTGAGGCAACGGAATCCACGGGCGATCCAATCACCAGCCCGCTCCAGTGTCTCAGACTCGGGCAGGATTCCAATGGTGATACTCGTCTCGATAGAATCGCGGAAGCCACCGAGAATACGCCACAACGGAAGTCCTGCCGCTTTGCCCAGAAGATCGTGCAACGCCATGTCGAGTGCGGCTATGGCGGACGCATGAACCGAGAGGTGTGGCCGCAAGGGATCGAGCAATGCCGCCGATCGCAACGGATCCTGCCCCTGGAGATCCGGCGCCGCCACTGCGTCGACAAAATCCAGAACGCTCTCAGGTGTCTCACTGGTGACTTCCAGATCGGGTGCCGCGCAGCCGTAACCTACAAGCGGGCCATTCGTCTCGATCCGGACGAACACGTTGGTTACGTCGCTGATCGTCTCATATGCTATTGTGTAGGGCTCGGTGAGGCTGAGCGACATAGGCCACGTGGCCACACGGGTTATCTGCATTGGCTGCTAGTATCTGGTCTGATAGATCTCTTCGAGACTCATCGTCTTGAGGTGCTCGACCAGCTCCACCAAGTTCTTTACCATCACCGCCCACATCCGCTCACCCTTTTCACGGCTTGCCTTCGTGGGGTCGCCCAAAACACCCGAGGGAGAGATTCGGTGCGTGCGCGCGTACCATGTGACGCTCCGCTTGGATGTGAAATCCAGATATTGGTTTGAGAACTTGGGTACGAACCGCCGTGCTTTGTCCAGGCGCACCAGAGCTGGACGCACAGCGAGCGAGGTGCTCGTCTCGATGCCGCCATGCCCGTTGATCATGATCAGTTTCTTCACACCGTTGCGGGAAGCACTCAGGCCGATGTCGTGCACCATGCGTGATAGGGATTCTGGACTCACCTCGATGGTGCCCTCGAATGCATCGTGATGATACGATACTCCGTAGGGAATCAGGGGCAGCACCACGGGCTGCGGCGTGCTACACGCCGTGGCGACCTCGGCCGCGAGGTGAGCGGCGTCGAACGCATCAGTATCGAGTGGGAGATGCGGGCCGTGCTGCTCGACAGCGCCGATCGGCAGCAAAGCAACGTCGACCAACTGAAATCGTTCCTTGGCCTCCTGCCAAGTCAACTCGCCGAGGTGAATCGTATCCATCTCTGCGCCGCCTTTTCGAATGTCTAGAAAGTCACGTTGGCCAGAGGATCGAACTCCACCCATGACCGGCCGTCGTTGCTGACTGCACCTTCCGCGTGCTCGAGCAGGATTCTATAGACCGGCTCTCTCAGGTCAGCCGGTAGATCTTCCCAGGCAGCGCGCTGGGCATCGAAGCGGAGCTTCACCACTTCCGTCCTGGCACGGGGAGGAGGCAGGCCTCTCCCACCGTGGGGAAGCATGCCCTTACTCGTCAGTATGTGGGCCAGATGTTGGGCAGCTTCGGTTTCCTGGTTGACCGCCCCGGCGGCCAGTTGCCGAATACAGTCGTCTACTTGTGCTCGTGTATAGCCACAACGAACCGGATCCAGATCGAACGCAACGAGCATGGCTACCACGCGTCGGCACTTCTCGCACTTGCCGCAGGGTCGTACTCGGTCTCCTGCCACGTGCGCGGCGTGACAGGATACCTGGTGCTCGAACAGATCGGGGTAGCGCTCTGCCAGTGTCTGCTGTATCAGCATCTCCGACATGCAACGCAGCAGCGAGAACTGCTCGACCCGGTATCCCTTTCTAGAGAAATATCCAGTGAACGCCCGGTCGAAGTACCTACTTTGATCGTACAGTCCGTCGTAGTGGTGGATCCCTCGATGACGACATCGGCGACTTGTATCGAATTCATCACCGATTGAGATGCGTCCGATGCGGTTCAGTCGTAACAACGGAAGGGCACCAAAAAGAAACACTGCCACGGTCCACAGACGGATGGGATACTCATCCGACCGCACGTTCGCGAAATCCTGTCGCACGAACGGCATGTGACGCAGGAACCAAGCAAACACTCGATCGCAATTCGTCCATACCCGTGCGGTCCCCGCATGGTGTGCAGACAAGTGACGGTACCCGTTCAGCGCAGTTAGCCAATGCCGGCCCGACTCATTGAGGAATATCGGATATACTTCCCGTCCTATCTCCTGCAATATGCCGAACGTGAGGAGGCTTTCCTTACCTCCGCTGGATAGAACGGCGTGGCGCGATTCGTGTTCGCCCCACGGCTGTGTCGTCGCCGGGGCCAGCTTCTCTGCTTGTCTCGCAGTATCGACGAAGCGCAGCCGCGCCCAACAGTGCTTATCCCGCCTCATGACCGGCAGGCTTGCAGCCCGCCCCAACAGGAATGGGTTGTGCTCCAAGAATTTCTTTACGGTAATCTCGCGCGCCGTATTCTCGGCCATTTCGCGCAACAGCTGTCGATCGGCCTCGTCGAATAGTCCGTCGAACCTTATCTCGTCGGTGAACAGCCCGTAGTTGAGCGCCAGCTGTGCTGTGATCATGCTGCCGAGGTTGCGTGCGATGGGATCTGTGGGATCGAATACTGGTTGCTCGTAGCGATAGACGAAGTCAATGCTGGACGCGCCGTCGTCCGTCGTCAGCGTGTAGGTGGCGATGACACGTTGTGGTTCGACCCGCACTGGACCCACGTCGAGCCGCCGAAATACTCGAATACAGTTCCAAGGGTCATCCACCGTAGCCCGTCGCTCAGTTGCCAGCATACGCATCCGATATTGGCTCGCCGCCGCGTACGGGCCTCGAGTGCAAATGGCGAACTAGTTCCGCCACGATAGGTTCGACGCCGGTCTCGAGCGGGGCGCACGCCGGCAGGCCGCTCTCGGCCTCAATCGCCGGAATGGCCGACGCGAGTTGCTCAGCTGTCAAGTCCTCGTGATTCACTGCCACCGCGACAACCGGTCTACCGGACAGTAGCTCCACGGCCTCGATCTGAACCGACAGCGGATGCAAAGGATACCCGGGAAAGCCGTCGTATTCGCGACGCGCGGGTGCATGCTGCAGCACGATCACGTCCGGCCTCCCGGCAGCCAGTATCTCGTGCCCGCCGGGGTAGGCGGGATTCATCAGGCTGCCCTGCCCCTCTATGAGGATTACATCCGGCCTGGCTTCGTCCCAGGCAGACCAAACCGCATGTTCTATCTCTCCCGCGACAAAGTCGTTTACCAGCGAGTCCAGTATGATTGAAAATTTTGCTCCTTGCATCCAGGCGGTCTGTCCCGTCCCAACTAGTTCCGCCTTGTGACCTTCGCCTACCAGCGCGTCAATCAGCATCCATGCTGTCGTTCGCTTTCCCACTGCGCTATCAGTGCCGAGGATCGCTACCTTGAGGCAATCGACCTGCTCGATCTTGCCACTGAAGAAGTGAAGCTCCTTTCGATCGGGTGGCTTGCGAACATCACGAATGCGGGCGCCGTGCGTCGCGGCGATGCGCGCCAGTTCCGAATCCTCGGACAGGAAATCATGGAGACCCGAATCGACGTTCAAGCCCAGCCGCAGCGCAACTTCCACTTCCTCTCGCGCCTCCGTTGACAGGCGGCCACCATCCGGCGCAAGACCGATCACCAGATGGGTGGGCTCACCGATCTGCCCTTTGGAGTTCTTCGCTCCTGTCACAGCAGCCTGCACAGAAGGATAGATCGGAATTCCGCACGGGCTCCCGTCCAACACCTCGCCAGCGTCCCGTCCTGAATAGCGCTCATCGACTACCGCATTCACTCGATATCGGCTCGTACGCCTCACCAGCCCGTGAGCCGTCTTGCCGTTGGTCGTGCCAAAGGCTCCCTGACAATAGACGATCGCAATTCCTTCCGGCTCTTGGATCACGCACGCCTTCCCGTCAGGACCACAACGTACCGATCCGGGGCGAGCGGGGTCTCCGTCTGTCGCTGCGCCAAAGCGGCCAATCCAGCGGTCGATGCGGGCAAGACGTTCAGGCCTTCACGCTCCCGCAGCAAGCGCGAGAGACGTGACATGTTCTTGTCGCTTGCATACGACGCCCAGCCACCGGTGTCGCGAACCGCCTGCAGAGCATGGTCGCCGTCGATCGAGTGCCAATTGACCAGAGGCTCATTGATACGGGTCTCGCGTACCTGGTCGGGCATCAAATCCTCGCAGTGCTCCAGGTTGTCGCGGAAGGCCCGTACTATCGGGTTCTTATTAAGGGACGAACCGATGGCTATCCGCGGTAGATGCGAAGTCCTGCCGCGGCGGTAGAGGCTCACAAATCCTTTGTAGATGCCGGCGACAGTGGTGCCGTTCGAGACCGGCACGGCTATCGCGGCGGGCGCGTCGCGCAGCTCGTCATATATCTCGTAGGCAATTTCCCCATACGCCCGCAGCTGAATCGCTGTGTTGAGACCACCGGGGTTGGCATCGTAGAGTTCCTCACGTTCAGCCCGCCGCCGCGACTCAGTTACAGCAGCTTCGTAGCTTTCCCCATGGCGCACGATCTGGGCTCCATACGCCTCGATCTCCGCTCTACGTTTGGCATGGTAGTCAGAGGGGATGTAGACGATGCAGCGGAGCCCAGCCACTGATGATGCCAGGGCAAGGGCAGCTCCGTAGTTGCCGCAGGAGGCTGCCGTCACCGTGTCGAAACCGCGACGCACGGCATCGAGCACCTGCGCGAACGCGATGCGATCCTTTTGAGTGCCGGATGGATTGCCGCCCTCGAACTTGAGATAGAGTTGTCGCAGACCCACCTCGCGCTCCAGGTTGCGCGCCCGCGTCAAGGTCGTGTCGCCAACCTCTGAGTCGATGACATCCTCGTATGCCTCGAGTCGCTCCTCCAACGGGCGGCTCGAATCTGCTGCAACGCGCCGCTGCGAGTCGATTTCGGGTACGGCTCCAACCGCCCCGTCCAGGAGATCCAAGTCGGCCCCGACCGCGGCTGGTTCTGGCTGGGACTCTCGACCTGACTCTGACCTCACGGCATCGCGATCTGGCATTGCGTCCTATTAGCTCAGGACCATTTCTTCCGGTTTCGCCAGCAAGAGCTTGCGGAGCAACCGCGACAACTGCGACAGCTCCCTGTCGGTCAGGCGACCCGCCAACTCCTGCGCGGCCCTGAAACGGATCTCAATTGCATCGTCGATGAGCCGGAGTCCTTTGGGAGTGAGTTGCACCTGCAGGGCTCTACGGTCGTTCGGATCGGCAAACCGCTCCACGAGACCTCGCTCCTCCAGCCGGTCGATACGATTTGTCATAGCACCAGAGGTGAGAATCGCCGCCCGTCGCAGCTCGGTGGGCGACAGCATGTAAGGCTCGCCCTGGCGGCGCAGCGCCCCGAGGACATCGAAGCTCCAGGTGTCGAGCCCAAATGGAGCGAGGGAGCGCCTGAGGTCTACCTCGATATGCCTTCCCAGGCGAACCACCCGACTGAGCACCCCCAGCGCCGAAGCGTCCAGATCCGGCCTCGCATCATCCCACTGCTCCAGGATCTTGTCGACTTGGTCTTTCATGAGTCCCAAATTATCGGATCTGCCATAAAAGTCAATCTCAAGTTAATTGATATTTATCTTTATATAGAGTATAGTTGTGTGGAGCTACAAAGGATGCCCCACCGGGCGGTGATCCTGCCGCACCTGAATTAGTTGACTGACGAAGGTCAAACGGTGGTAACAATGGCATTG
>JARRLJ010000175.1:0-4833 GCA_037387025.1 Gemmatimonadales bacterium | reverse complement strand
ACCGAAGGGTCTTCCGCACACCCTTGAAGGGCCGGTTATGGCGTGCGCCGTGCAAAGGCGGCGTTTTCCCAGTGGGTGAGAGACCCACCCGGCTATCGCTCCGGCCGGAAGCAATCGGAGCAGTCATGGAGGTAACGACATGGCTGGAGCCTCTGATGTAACGGGTCATTTTAGATGATCCAGCGAGTGTGCAGGCCGTAACGCGAGTGAACGCTGAGCAAGCCTCGAAAAGGACGTTGCACGGGCCGACCTGCCCGCCATTGCGGGGAAGGCTGATACGTCTGGTGAAGTGAGCGAAAGATGCAGCCAGGCGCTGTGCCGGGGTAGTGGCGACAGCATGTACACAAGGGAGACGCACGCAACACGGGAAGCCCCTTGGCGTGGTGGAGGATGACCAACCGGACGCCCGTGAGGGACAGGCCGGGCGCCTTGGGGTGGCGGAGAGGTCCGTAGTACCGGGGAAGCCGGGTAATGCCGGTGGAGGGAAGGGACCTCAGTTCAAGACAAACGCAGGACGTAGGAAAGGACAGGAGATTGGGCAACCTATCAACTCCGAACAGTGTTCAGAGACTGCAGAAGGCGTTACACGCGAAAGCGAAGGCAGCGCCTGGCTTTCGCTTCTATGCTCTGTACGACAAGCTTTACCGGGAAGATATTCTGGCGCATGCCTATGCCCAGTGCCGCTCCAACAGGGGTGCAGCGGGTGTGGATGGTCAGGACTTTACGGACGTCGAGGCGTACGGGGTCGAGCGGTGGCTGGGTGAACTGGCGCTTGCGCTCAGAGAGGGGACGTATCGAGCGGAGCCGATCAGACGTGTGTTTATCCCCAAGGCCAATGGCAAGCTCAGGCCGCTGGGCATCTCGACCCTGCGGGATCGGGTCTGCATGACAGCAGCCATGCTGGTGCTGGAACCGATCTTTGAGGCCGACCTTCCACCAGAGCAGTACGCCTACCGTCCGGGCCGCAATGCCCAACAGGCGGTGGTCGAGGTGGAAGAGGTGCTGTTCCGCAGCCACCCGGATGTCGTAGACGCCGACCTCTCGGACTACTTGGAAGCCTCTTCATAATGCCCCCTGGTTCATGATGAGTGGTTAAACAAATCGGATTGGTTATTTACTACGTTGATTCGTAGTCCTTTTCGCCGACCGCGATACACGTGAACGGCGTCGAGCTCGCCGTTCTTTACACGCTGCAACACGGTTTGACGCGTCACCCCGAGGATTTTGGTTGCTTCTTGCATTGTCACGTAACCCTCAGGGGCCTGATCGACAAAGCGATTGAGCAGTTCCTCGGTAAGGCGAATCTGCCAAGGTGCACCGGGTGTCATCTGCTCACCGGCAATGAACCCATCGTTAAGCCATCGATGGATGGTCGAAGGTGCGATGCCCAAGACCTTGGCCGCTTGTTTGATGTTTACCAACTCGCCGTCGAGTGGCTCGGCCGGTGGTTCGCAACGCGCGATATCCCAGTGTCGACGTAAGTTACCGACGAGGTTGGCGGTGAAACGCAAACCGCGCGCCGTGGTTCGATCCTGTTTGTTGAGGATGCCGGCGATCACGGTGTCAGGATAGTGAGCGGCCAATCGACGTACCAGTGCCACTGTCTCTTCGTCGGTGCGAACGGTGGCGGGGCGAGAGCGCGGTAAGTTGACATCGAGCTCGGTCAATAGTCCACCGCGCCAACGCAGGGTCAGATGGGCCCGGTAATCGTCCCGATAAACCGCAAGGATGACTTCCTCGAGCAGGGTGCGAAGCAATTCTTTCTGGTCGCGGGGTGTCGTTGTGGGTGCGGACCACACGCGTTTGAGATCGGTGCCGAGCGCGAGTAGGGCGTTACGCTCATCGGCGGTCAGTGTCTTAGGCCGTTGGGTTTCTCGACGTGTGAGCTCAGCCTGGGCCTGCTCGAGTTCACGTAGCCGCTGCTCCCATTCGGCTTCCAGGCCGCGTGCAACAAGCCTGTTCTCGGGTTCTACCGCACGGTAACGGCGTTCGGCCCGTTCGGCCTCATAACGTGCGCGTTCGACCGCCAAGCGCCATTGACCCAAGGCGGCGTCGTGATTCGCCTCGAGCTGTTCGGCCGCGGCTAATGCGGCTTTCACACCGGCGGGGGTGAGTGCCTCGAGAAAGGCCGCGGCGGCCGCCTGATCGATTTGCACGCCGCCGACACTGAGGCAGTATACCCCCCGGCCGTCGACGATATCCTTGCCGGCGCAATGGTAGCCTGGCGTGTGGTTTTTCCCGCGGTAATGGGTGCGCAGTCGGCGCCCACAGTGGCCACAGGTGGCCAGGCCTTGGAGCAATGCCGCACCCTCTCTCACCGCGCCGCCGCCCTGGTGGGGTTGCGGGCGCGTGTTGGTGGCCATGCGCGCTTGATTGGCTTCATACGTCGCCCAACCGATAAATCCTTCATGGTGCTCGGGGATGAGCACACCCCACTCGGATCGTGGGAGTTGACGGACGCGTTTTCGCATCCGCCCCTGCTCATCGACATAGCGTTCGTGTCGGGTTTTACCATAGACGTAAGCGCCCGCATACACCGGGCTGGTCAGCACGCTGTGGATGGCGTGGTAGGTGGGGGCGATCCACTGGATCTCGGGCAACTGGATGGTCTGCAGGGGAAAGTTCAGCCCCTCGGAACGGAACCACAACCACACGCGGCGCGCCGAGCCGAACTCCTCGAATCGGTCAAATACGGTGCTGATGGCAGACGTGACGGCCTCGTCGGGATGGAAACGCACCTCACCGTCCTCCTCCCCCCAGATGAATCCTACGGGCAGTGCCCGACGCAGTTCGCCGCGGGCGGCTTTGTTGCGGATGCCGCCATCGAGGCGGGCGCGCAGGATATGCAGCTCAGCCTCACTCATTGTGCCCTTAAGTCCGAGTACAAGGCGGTCATTAAACAGCGCAGGATGATAGAGACCATCGGCATCGCCAATCAGCGTATCGGTCATGGCACACAGATCGAGCAGTTGGTACCAGTCGGCATTATTGCGGGCCAGGCGTGAGACCTCAAGGCCGAGGATAATCCCCACCCGCGCGAGCGCCACCTCCGCGGTCATGCGGGCGAAGCCACTGCGGTGTGCGGCACTGGCGCCGGAGCGTCCCAGGTCTTCGTCGATGACACTCACCTGGTCGCGTTGCCATCCGAGCGCGCAGGCCTTGTCGAGCAGCGCATATTGTCGTTCGGTGGACTCGCGGTTGTGCTCGACCTGGGTGGTGGTGGATTGGCGTACATAGACGAAGGCGCCGCGCTGCAAATGGACAGGTTTAACCTTGCTGCTGTCACTCATCGATATTCTCCTCGATCCTGTTATCAGGAAGCGTCGTCTGGACGATCAGACGAGCCAGCAGTTCGACGACGGCTGCGCGTTGGTCGTCGTTGAGTTGTGCCCACACGGCTTCGTGGGGGTGGGGGATGTCCAGGAACATCAGATGCCGTTGCTGCACGGTGACTCTCCTCTGACGTGGCTATGCGGTGCAGAAGAGCATCGACGATCGTGCGTGCACGGAACAACTCCTGCAGCAGCGCGAGGCGCGAGACAGAACTGGGATGGGTATCAGGGGAGCGAGTCGCGTGCTGCGCAGCCGGCCAATCTGTCCAATCGGCAGGTATGAGCGATCGACTTTCATCCGGCAGGATGAGTAGCAGGTGGAGTCGACCCTGCCGGTGGGTCCGTCCTAACGCCCGCAGTGTTTGACCTTCAAACGGGTGGCGTTTCCGGACCACAGTGACGGATTGCGGAAAGTCCTCGAGATGGGTAGTGTGTCGTGGTTTCCTTCGGGAGCATTCCTCATGCCGAGTTGCTGAAGTCAGTGGCACGCCGCGTCGTTGATCGCCGTGTGCTGCATCTGATCAGGCAATGGCTGGAATGCCCCGTGGAGGAGACCGACGGGCGAGGACGCAAGCGGCGCACGACGGTGGCGAAAGACAGCCGCTGCGGCATCCCGCAGGGATCTCCCATTTCACCCTTGCTGGCGAATCTGTACATGCGCCGGTTCGTGTTGGCATGGAAGAAGCTCGGGCTGGAGCAAAGTCTCGGCAGTCAGATCGTGACCTACGCAGACGACCTGGTGATCCTGTGCAAACGCGGCAAGGCCGATGAGGCCCTGCTGAGGCTGCGCGAGATCATGGGTAAGCTGAAGCTCACGGTCAACGAGGAGAAGACACGCATCTGCAAGGTACCGGAAGAGACGTTCGACTTTCTGGGTTACACGTTTGGGCGGCTGTATTCGGCGCGCACGGGGCAGGCTCGTCTCGGCTACCGACCGTCGAAGAGAAGTATCCAGCACATGGTGAGAAAGATCCATGCGCTGACCGCCGAAGCGATGGGTTGGCAAGAGACCACAACGTTGGTGGGCAAGCTGAACCGCATGTTGCGTGGCTGGGCGAACTACTTTCAGGTAGGGAGCGTTAGCCGTGCGTATCGTGCGCTCGACAGCTACACCACGATGCGGTTGCGTCGGTGGTTACGTAACAAGCACAAGGTCAGGCGCAGTGGGGGCGTGGCTTATCCTGACGCGTACCTCCATGAGACGTTGCATCTCGTTCGTCTGTCCTGCCTGGAACGTAACGTGCCGTGGGCGAAGGCGTGATGTTTTGTCCGAGAGCCGGGTGCGGGAAATCTGCATGCCCGGTTCGATGAGCGGGGTGTGGAAACGGAGTGATGGTTCGGCTATTGAGGCACCGCCAGACGAAAGGGGCGGCAACAGATAGGCAGAACCTTAGACCACCGCGCCACATCTCGACTCTACCGAAGGAGGTCATTCGACTTGTAGAGGCAAGATGGGAGTTTACGCATAGAGCAGTGGCTCCCTAACACTCGTGGAGTGAGC
>JARRLJ010000174.1:0-10732 GCA_037387025.1 Gemmatimonadales bacterium | reverse complement strand
GGTGGCTGGAGGGGCGCAGCAACTCGGCCCAACGACTGCCTGCCTCGCTCGCCGTTGGCTGCGGGTCGACGCATACGAGTGTGTGTTCCTCGTCCGCCTCGGTGGTGTTACACCGCATTCCCCTCACGCGGGAAGCGTAATAGCCGTAGTAACGCTGCAGGACCTGGCCCTTGTTGGGGATGTGGCTCAATACTCGGGCCAGGGATCGCGCGAAGCGCTCGCCAGTAGACGGCGGTGAATCCTCGGAATTGATGCTAGGTCGGTGCGGTCACCGGAAACTGGCTAGGGCTGATTGTAGTAACTACTCCCGCCGCTCATCGTTGGCCACATTCCCGTCCACCATCCGTACCAGCCGGTGGGCTCGCTCCATTACCCGGGGATCGTGTGTGGAGAAGAGAAACGTCACGCCCTGCTCCCGATTCAATCGCTCCATGATCTCGATGAGCTTGTCCGCGGTCTCCGAGTCTACGTTGGCGGTCGGCTCGTCTGCCAACACGATGGCGGGATTGGCAGCTATGGCACGGGCAATCGCAACGCGTTGCTGCTGACCCCCGGATAGCTCGGAGGGCTTGCGCGCTTCGAGTCCCTCGAGTCCCACGGCAGTGAGGAGTTCCATGACGCGTCGCCTACGCTCCTCGAAGTCGACGCCCTGTACCCACATCACCGTCTCGGCGTTCTCGTACGCTGTCAGCACCGGAATGAGGTTGTACGCCTGAAACACGAAACCGATACGATCGCGGCGCAGGTCGCTCAACTCCCGGCGATTGAGTTGTGAAAGGTCTGCCCCTTCCAGCATCACGGTGCCCGATGTCGGTTGATCCAGCGCGCCTATGAGGTTGAGTGCCGTCGTCTTGCCCGAGCCCGACGGACCGCAGATCGCCGTGAACTCTCCTTGGGCGACGTCGAAGGTGAGTCCTCGCAGAGCGTGAACGTCCACTGACCCCTGGTGATAGACCTTGGTCACTTCCTCTAGCTGGACGATCGCGGCGTTCCCGCGTTCAGTCATGGATCACCTCACACGAGCTTGATGGTTTCGACGGGATTGATCCGTCCCGCTTTCCACGCCGGATACAGTCCTGCGAGAAGCGTAGCCACAACGGCGGCGACGGCAATGACGACTGCATGCACCGTGAAAATCCCCACGCGGAACGTCGTGGGCATGGAGATGCCCGATATTTCGGTGTTCTCTCCCATGAGCCCCGACACGTCGATGCCCGTCGTGGCCAGGTACCAATAGGGCAGCGCCGTGATGAGCGCCGCGCCTACCAGGCCCAGGACACCGAGCCACGCGCTCTCCAAGAGCACGAGCCGGAAGAGCCTACCCGGGCTCCATCCGATAGCCATCATGATGCCGAACTCGCGCAGGCGCTCCATCACGCTGATGAACAGAGTGTTGAAGATGCCTGCGGCTACCAGAACCGCTATGAGCGCTTCCATGAACCGCGCGCCACCAACTTTTAGAGCTATGAAGGCGGCAAGCTCCCGCTGGATTTCGTGCCACGGATGCGCAGTAACAGCGGTTTCGATCTCGGAGTTCAGTCGGTCAGCCGTCGCGTCAGCATGGCGCTGATCGTCGAGGAAGACTGCAATCTGGGTAGCCTCGTCGCTCGCGTAGCCGAGGACTTCGCGCACAGCGTCGATTGGCAGGAGACATAGTCCGCCGTCGACGCTGGGGGCGCCGGTACGCACTATCCCCGAGACACGTGCAAGGCCGCTGACGATCCCGCCCGATCTGTCCGTCATCGTGTAGACGACCTTGTTGCCCAAACGAACGCCGAGGTTGCTCGCAAGCCGTGCCCCGAGGATGAGACCGCCGTCACGTGTCGTGGTGAACAGTTCGCCCTCCACGATGGAGCCGAGCATTGTGAGTGTTGTGGTGTCTTCCGCCATCGGATCGAACGCGATGAAGCCTGCCCCGCGGCTCTCGCGCGCAGTCGCGAGCATGGTCTGCCCGGCGATGCGCTCGACCGCCCTGATCACGCCCGGCTCTGCGAGCGCCATGTTTCGCAAAGCTTGTGTTTGCTGAACCGTCTTGGAAAGCGTCGGGGCCTCGAGATACTCGGGATGCTGCAGGGTTACGTGGCCGGCGCCGATGCGGGCGGCGAGGTTGATCATGTCGGCCCAGTTGCGGTCCTGCATGGCCGTGAACAGGACCGCCAGGAACACACCGAACGCAATCGATGAGAGCGTGAGTAGCGTGCGGCGACGGTTGCGCCACAGGTTGCGCCACGCCATCACCGACATGCTCGTTCCCCTGGCCCTCATGCCACTCTACTCATTGGTAGCGCATCGCCTCGACGGGGCTGATTCGAGCCGCCTTGAGCGCGGGATACAGCACTGAAACGAATACGATGAACACGAAGGTGAGTACCGGTCCAACGATTACCCACGGCGTCACGACTCCGCGCCAGACGGGGTCGAACGCCATTCCGGCGACGGACATGCCGCCGATGCCACTCAGGTCGAGCCCGTGGTCGGCCAGGTAGGAAAGGCCTGGGACACTTAGGGTGAGCGCCACGGTGATCGCCAACGCCGTCTGCAACCCCCCCTCGATAAAGATGAGCGTTAGTACGTGTCCGGGACGTACGCCGAGCGCTTTCAAGACACCGATCTCGTTGATTCGCTCGAAGACGCTCATCAGCATCGCGTTGATGATGAGAATGGCGACGACGACGTAGATGACGAGGAACACGATCACCATGAGCGAGCGCGTGGAGTCCAAGAACGTTGCCATGATCGGCATCAGATCGCGCCAGCTCTGCACGTCCAGCCCGGCGGCCATATCACGCACCTCGGTCACCGCAGCCGGAAGCTCGAGCTCTGCCGGTCGGCGTACCATGAGCTGGTGAGCGCCTGCGGGAAGAACGAAGAAGGAGCGGAATGCGTTTTCGGTCATGAAGATCCCCGCACGATCGGCATCGTCGGTAATGCTCCGCAGCACACCACGGACCGAATAGAGATCGTTGGCGATGCTACCGTCGGTGGCCTGCCCCAGCAACACGAGCTCGTCGCCCGGTTCCACTCCCAGGGTGTACGCGAGTCTGCTTCCGACCACGACACCGTTCTGATCGGCGTCGTCGAGCCAGCTTCCTCGCTCAATATGGCCGGCCACTTGGCTCACGCTCGTATCCTGAGCGAGGTTGATGCCTTTGATCATGACGCCGGCCGACGACTCGCCTGCTGCTCCCAAGCCTCCCCCAATCAGTCGTGCAGAGGCGTGGAATCCGCGGCCACGGAGCGCTGCCAGCAGCGATTCTGGATTGTCGATGCGGTTGTAGATAGAGGGATTGTCACGGTAGTCCGGGGCGAAGACCTGAATGTCACCCAACTCGATGTCGACAATGTTGTGTTCGAGGTCGCGCAGGTAGCCCTCTACGAGGGAGGTGTACAGGACCATGATCAAGAGCGCGAGTGTCATGGCTGCTATGGTGACGAGGGTGCGCCGGCGGTAACGCCACAGGTTTCTCCAGGCCATCACCAGAAGTCGCATATCACCCCTTAGCGACGAATCGCTGTCGGCAAAGCATCCTCCCAATCAGCAGAGCGTCATATCAAGATGTCACGGGGGAGATGGCAGTCAAGCCGGTCTGTGTCTCGTCTCAGGTCGGATAGTGACGGGGCGGCTGCGAGCAAGTGCATGATGGGTAGCGTTGGTGCTAGCGATATGCTAGATACGAATAGAGCCAAACGACGCGCTCGGTTCACCGCAGCCTGTCTCTCAACTTGCGCTACACACCGCACTTCTCTCCGGCCACGACTGGCTCTGAAGCGCTCAGGCTCTTTAGAGAGGAGGACCGCGGGTTCGAAATTGTCGTGGTGAGTCCGCGCCTGAGCGACATGGAGGCCGGTGAGTTCGCACAACAAGTCAAGAAGATCAATCCGGACTTGGCGGTGTGCGTCCTCGCGGCCCACGCCTGGAACCTGCCTGATCTAGAAGGCCTCAGACGGTCAACTGACGTCGATTTCCTGTTCCTCTGGCAGGGTGATGTGAAGTCACTGCTTGCGATGATCAAGCAGGTGGAGGACCAGAAGAATGCGGAGCACGACGTGCTCGAGGGTGGGGTGCAGGTGATCATCCTGGTGGAGGACGAGGTAAGGTATTACTCCACGTACCTGCACCACATCTATACCGCGGTCACGCTTCAGACCGGTCGCCTGATGGCCGAGGGCTTGAATCTATCCCACCGCCTGCTTCGAATCCGGGCCCGACGCGAGATCTCCGATGTCGGGTTCCCGCGCGCGGGCATCATGACTGAGGACGCGGGGATCGATCTTGCCCGCCGGATACGGGAACAGGAACCGGACATGCCGATATTGCTGCAATCGGCGGATCGCTCTCACCGTGACGCGAGTCTGGAAACCGCCACCGGTTTCCTGTACAAGCGATCGCCTCACTGGCTCGACGAGCTGAGGCAAATTCTCATCGACCGGTTTGGGTTCGGCGATTTCGTGTTCAGAGGTCCCGACGGCAGGGAGATTGTTCGCGCTAGTGACATGCATGGCATGGTCCGAGCACTCCAGCAGGTACCCGAGGATTCTATCAGATATCACGCGGAGCGGAACCATTTCTCGGGTTGGCTGAAAGCGCGAACCGAGTTCGAACTCGCCTCGATTATCCGCTCACGCACGGTGGAGGACTTCGACTCGATTCAGAAGGTCAAGCAATGGCTCATCTCGTCCATGACGGAACACCTGCGCCAGATCCAGCGGCGGGTGATGGTCGATTTCAGAGGGGACGAGTTCAACGAATACGTAGCCTTCGCCAAGATCGGTGCGGGTTCCCTAGGGGGCAAAGGGCGCGGGCTCGCTTTCGTTCAACGGCTATTATCACAGGAGCGAATAGACATACCCGGCGTCGAGATCGACATCCCTCAGACCGTGGCACTGGCCAGTGACGTATTTGAGGAGTTTCTGGCCGAGAACGGGTTGCGACGACTGCCCCGGGAAGTCAGCTCTCTCCCTGACGACGAAATCCTGCGCCGCTTTCGCCAGAGCCGGTTCAACCGGCACCGTCGCTCTGAACTGGCTGCGTTCCTCCAAAAGTTCAGCGAACCGCTAGCCGTGCGCTCCTCGAGCATCCTCGAGGACTCGCTGTATCAGTCTTTTGCGGGCATATATGCGACGGTCATGCTACACAACAACCACCCCTCGCTCGACGTCCGTCTGGCACAATTGCTCGAAGCAGTCAAGCTGGTGTATGCGTCGACTTTTTTGCGGTCGGCGCGGGAGTATTTGGGTCAGACGCCGCACCGCGTGGAAGAGGAACGCATGGCCGTGCTGCTGCAACACCTCGTTGGGAAAAGGCGGGGTGACTTATTCTATCCGACGCTGTCTGGTGTAGCGTCGTCGTACAACTTCTATCCGTTTGGTGACATAAAGCGCGAGGACGGTGTTGCACATGTCGCGTTGGGCCTCGGCAAGTCGGTTGTCGGAGGCATTGAGGCCCTTCGTTTCTGCCCCAAGTATCCGCAGACCGTTCCCCAGTTCTCCAGCGTAAAGGACACGCTGCGCACCGCTCAGCGCCGCTTCTACGCGCTCGACATGGCCCGCGACGACATGATCGCCGCTTTGCCTGCGGACTCCAACCTGCTGCATCGGGATGCGAGTGAGGCAGTTCAACAAGGCGCGGCCACGTTGGTCGTGTCGACCTATATCAAGGAAGACGACAGGATTACTACGGGTCTGCGGCGCCGCGGCATTCCCATTATCACGTTTGCTCCTATGCTCAAGGACAACGCCTTCCCACTATCTGAGGTCCTCTGTCGCATCATGGGCTTGGCGCAAGAAGCCATGGAGTGCCCCGTAGAGCTGGAGTTTGCGGTGGACTTCGATGAGCCGCGGGATGGGTCACCGGTATTTCACTTGCTGCAGATAAGACCGGTAGTAGTCGATCACCGTGTGTCGGAAGTGACCATCGATGACTCTGTGGAGAGGGACGCTATCGTGTATTCCGAGGATGCGCTGGGATACAGCCGGCGCACCTCGGTCAGAGATTTGATCGTTGTCGACTCTGTCCGGTTCGACCGGGCTACCACGCAGAGCGCCGCTAAGGTCATCGAGGGGATCAACCGGGGATTAGTCCAGGAAGGACGGCATTACATCTTGATCGGGCCCGGACGTTGGGGAACACAGGACGCATGGTACGGGATTCCGGTTACCTGGCCGCAGATATCGGCTACTCGCGCAATTGTCGAGACAGATTTCACAGACGCCGATGTCGACCCTTCATACGGATCACACTTCTTCCACAACCTCACCGTGTTCGGCGTGGCATATCTGACCGTCAGTGCGAGACGCAGTCACGGACGTGTCAACTGGGAATGGTTGAAGGCACAACCCAGCGTCACCGAAGAGATGGACGGCATTATTCGGCACATTCGGTTGGAGCAACCGGCTGAAGTACTGGTGGACGGAAATACGGGTAAAGGCGCGCTGCTCTCGGGAAACGGGTCGCTAGATTGAAGCGACAGTCGGTTTCTGCACGCCTCAAAGACCCCTGCAAGACAAACTCCTCACGCTTCAATAGCTGTTGACCAACTCTGAGGTGGAATGCGTTTCATGAAACAGAATGCACCACGATACAGAGGCGTTTGAAACGCCGTCTTGAAACGCTGTCCCGACGCTGGGCTTCGCCTATTGGGAACGCTCGTGACCTTCCTTGGACGGCCCTAGAGTTGCAATATCAAGTGTGATGCGGATTTCACTTCATCATGCTTTCTTGGCACTGGTTGCCGGTATCCTGCTGGCAGGCATGGTGCCTGGCTGGATTGTGCTCGACCGACGGTTGTCGCGTGCCATAGAGAGTCAGGCGCGGGAGCAGCTCGCCATGGCGCCGGCGTTGTTGGCCGACCGCGAGTCCATGGCCTCCGCGATGGCGATCATGCATGCCAGGGAGCTGAGCAGCACGCCTGGCTTGGCCCAGGCCGTCAGGACGGATGCTCGCGATCGTGCACTGGAGCTCCTCACTGAGGCAGCAAGTAGCCTTCCGGAAGCACCTCTACTGCTAGTCGGTACCGAGACGTGGGTAGGCACGCTCTCGGACTCTGCGCTGGTGGCTGCCACGCAGGACGGCGCCGAGTTCCACGCGATCGTACCCCAAAACGGGGCACTTATTCGGGTAGCGCTGGTCCCACTGTTTGACGACGGGCTCTGGCTCGGTGCGGTGGGTGTGACAGACCAGCTGGGCGATCCGACCGCTGGAGTACTAGCGGGTCTGACGCTGTCAGACGTGATTGTGCTGTTGGGACCCGGGGGGGTTGCGGCCAGCACCGCCAGCGAAGACGTGGCTGCCACAATAGCACGCGACGCCTACGCTTGGCGCGGCGATGGCGACGTACACACTGTGCGAGGCTCCGGCGGTCGCCGTTTTCTCGCTGCAACCGCCAATCTCGAGCCCGCCGGAGCCGTCGTATTCGTGCGCGACCTCGACACAGAGCTAGCTGTGATTCCCAGGCTGAGAAGGACGGCTGCGGTTTCAGCCCTCTTTGTGCTCACGCTTGCGTTGCTGCTCGGAACCGGCGCTGCGACCGTACTCGCCCGACCCGTGCGTGCTCTCGCTCACGCCGCTGAGCGAGTATCGGCCGGGGACTTTGAGACGCCGCTCCGGTCCTCGGCAGTGCGTGAGATTGACCGTGTCGCTAGTGCGTTCGACGAAATGCGGCGCTCGCTCGCCGCACGCTTGGATGAGCTGGAAGCCGCAAACCGAGAGTTAGCGGAGCGCCAGGACCGGCTCCGGTCGCTACAGGCCGAACTCATGCAACGCGACCGGCTGGCGGCAAGCGGCCGCCTGCTGGCAGGCCTGGCGCACGAGATCCGCAACCCCATTGCTAACGTGCGCAATTGCCTCGAGGTAGTCCGCCGACGTCTGCATGACGATGAGACCGGCCGTGAGTTCGCCGACATGGCGATCGACGAGCTTCTGAGAATGCATGAGCTAGCCGAGCGTATTCTCGACCTCAACCGGCCACGCGACACCAATGTTCTCGAGTGTGATGCCTCCAGCGTGAGCGAAGAGGTTGCCGCGCTGGTGAAGACAGGATTCGGCAGTGATGATGTCACACTCGCTGTGGAGGCACCCGAGGCGGCGCCTGCGGCAATTCCTCCAGATGATCTCAAACAAGTGTTGCTGAACCTCACGCAGAACGCATACGAAGCGGTCGGAGCACGCGGCACCATAGAGATCGCGGTGGCAGTAGTTGCGGGGGGCACTTCGATAGAGGTGCGCGATGACGGCCCCGGCATTCCGTCGGACGTGCTCAACCGTATCTTCGATCCCTTTTTCACCACTAAGACGCAGGCGCGCGGAGTTGGACTCGGTCTCTTCCTGGCTGAGGGTATCGCGCGACGCCATGGAGGGCGACTTACTGCGCACAACCGGGGCGCCCGGCGGGGCTCCCTGTTTCGGCTGGAGGTTCCGCGCGCTGCGGGGGCCGCCGGGGACGCGACGGATCGTGCTGCGGAAACGCAGGCTGCACGATGACACCGTCAAGGCGATCGCGGCTCTTGCTGGTCGATGACGACCGAGCCTTCCGACTTTCAACCGCTGAGCTACTGCGGCAGGATGGATACGAGGTCATCACGGCGGCCGATGGTCAGGAGGCGGCGGAGGCGGTCCGCGAAGCGGCGTTCGATTTGATCCTGCTCGATCTCCGCATGCCGGGGGCCGACGGACTCTCAGTCATCGAGGCGCTACGACGTTGGGGCGCCGGTATTCCGATCCTGATGATCACCGGATTCGGCACGATCGACTCGGCAGTTCAGGCGTTGAAACTGGGTGCCGACGACTTCCTTACCAAGCCGCTCGATCCCGAGGTCCTGATGTCACGCATCGCCGAGCTGCTCGACCGTCGCCCGACCGTTGACACCGTGAAAGAGGAGGCACTGCGCGGAATCGTGGGACGATCAGGAGTCATGCAGTCGGTTTTCGAGGCGATTCGCACGGTGGCGCAGACTGATACAACTGTGCTCGTGACCGGAGAAACGGGTACTGGCAAGGAACTGGCTGCACGAGCGATCCATGACCTATCGCCTCGATGCGAGCGGCCGTTTGTACCGGTGAACTGTTGGAATCTGAATTGTTCGGGCACGTTCGTGGCGCCTTTACCGGGGCGGTGAGAGACAAACCCGGGCTGCTCGAAATCGCCCACGGGGGGACCGTCTTCCTGGACGAGATCGGCGACACCACGCTTTCATTACAGCAGCGTCTACTGCGGGTGCTCCAAGAGCGTGAGGTGATGCGGGTGGGGTCCGTGCGCTCCGTCCCGGTCGACGTGCGCGTTATCGCCGCCACACACCGCAATCTACGTGACGAGATCGACGCGGGCCGGTTCCGTGACGATCTGTTTTATCGTCTCAACGTGTTCCGCATCGAACTGCCACCACTACGGCTGCGCGACGGGGACGTGCCGCTGCTGGCGGAGGCTGCGCTCGAGCGGCTGCGGCGCGCCCACCATCAGTTTGCTAGCCTGTCTTGTTCCCCCTTGGCAATGCGGTTGCTGCGGGCGTACGACTGGCCTGGGAACGTGCGTGAGTTGTTTGCCGCCGTGGAAAGCTCCGCCGTGCGAGCTGGCGGGAGCCGCATTGAGGCACAGCACCTGCCTAAAGAACTGCGCAGCGCCGTCGAGCCGGGTGGTGGGGGTGGCCCGCGCTACCGTCCTAACGCCAAGCCGCAAGACGAACGTGAGGCTATTCGCGCCGCGCTCGAGCAGACGGATCGGGCGCGCTCGCGGGCGGCCGCAATCCTTGGCATGAGTCGCACGACTTTGTGGCGCAAGATGAAGCAGTACGGACTCGACGCCGAGTCCTAGGATCGTACCGTTCTACTCTGTTTGCGCCGACGAGGCGTACCGTAGCTTCAGTTACCTAAGTCTGCCAACTCGGTGAGGCCGCTGGTTGAGCTGCGTTGGCGGTGCGCGGCCCCCGAACGATCTCCCGGTACCCCAGCCAAATGAGCGAGAGTCCGATCAACTCCATCACGTACAGCACTTCTGTGTGCCCCAGTCGGGTCGCCATTCCGCCGATGCCTGGCAACAGGGCACCGATGGCGATCAGTGCGTTGCCGCGAACCCTGTGCGCGCTGTCGCGCTGCTTCCAGTACCGAAACGCCGAGAGTACGGCGCCTCCCACCAGGAAGATGAATGCGTAGGTGTTGATAAAGGGGCTGAACAGCCGCACCCATTGCCACCCCATGGCAGTACCCGAGAGCCGGTGTGTCTCAACGGCGGAGTAATCGATCGGAGAGAACACAACGGCGATGGCTGCAACAACGATGAGAGGAACGAGAACTGCGGTCAGGACGTTTGCGGTCTTCCGTTTGAGAAGCAGGTACACGGTCCCCTGGGCCAGGGGCGCACCCCCAAGGAGTGCGCCCGAGATGTACCACACTTTGAAGATCACTGGGTTCCAGCCGAACAGGGTCACGCTGGATTCAGTGAACGTGCCGACACCGTAGAGGAGAACCCCGGCCGCCCACCATGCGAGGTGCGGTCCCGACCGGACGGTCCTGTGGCGTTCGTAGATCACCCATGCGAACAGCACGGCCACTACGGTGGTGAGGATCGGAATGTAATGAACGAACGAACGCATCTCAGAACACCAGGTCGTAGGTCAGCCTGAAGCTCCGCTCCGGGTTCGGGCGGAAGAAACCGACGTTGGCGAACTCGGCGTAAAGGGCGTTACCGAGGTTGTCCACTCCTACAGTCAGACGGTGTGTCAGACCGGCTCTCTGGGAAAT
>JARRLJ010000173.1:0-7700 GCA_037387025.1 Gemmatimonadales bacterium | reverse complement strand
CTGCGCTGCGCTCCGCAACAACGACTGGGACTCGTGCTGGCCGTGGAGATCTACGAGGCGTCTGCCCAAAGATGCCAGAGTTGAAACGGTGGTGGGACTTCCGTTGGCCCAAGCGCGATTGCGTCCTTCGGCGTTGATGTCTCGCCGCACGACGACTCGTTCGTCCTCGAGATCGATGCCGGATTCCGCCGCGAACCTTTCCGCCTCGGTGATGCCCTCGGTATCGAACGCAGCCTCCACAATCGCACGTCCGGCACCAGGCCGGATGATGTCACTGCTCGCCCGTTCACCGAGCAAGAGAGACAGAGCATCGACCAGCATCGACTTGCCGGCTCCCGTCTCACCCGTTAGCACATTTAGCCCCACGCCCAACGGCAGCGTCACATCTCTGATGACAGCGAGATCTCTGACTCGGAGTTCGCTCAGCACCTATTCCCTGTTCCGGTCGTTCAGGTCACCCCACTGTAACTTCCGGCGCACCCCTTCGAAGTACCCTTTGGTTTCCAGACGTATCAGTTTTACGGACTCTGGCGACTGCGTCACTAATACGCGGTCGCTAGGCTTCAACGAACTCTCTACCTGCCCGTCGTACGAGAGCAGCACCTCATCTCGCCACGGCTGTGCTTGTTGTAGCGTGATCTCTGCGTTCCCTGGAACCACCAATGGCCTGACGGCCAGTGTGTGGGGACAGATGGCGGTAATTACGAGAGCGTCGACATCGGGCATTACTATCGGCCCGCCGGCACTCAACGAGTAGGCGGTTGAGCCGGTCGGTGTGGATACGATTACGCCGTCAGCACTGTAGACACCGACTTCGGCTCCATCAATCCAGACCATGACCCGAACGACGCGGGCCACGCCTTCCTTGTGCACTACTATGTCGTTCAGCGCTACGGGTCCGACCCTCTCCTCACCGTCTTCACTCACGATCCGCGACTCCAGGGTGCACCGTGTCTCGATTTGGTACTCGCCGCGTTGGAAAGCGGACAAAGCCTCTTCAAACAACTCGGGCGTGGCAGTGGTCAGAAAACCTACGCGACCGAGGTTGATCCCCAGGATGGGAATCTCGTGCTGCCCCAGAAGCCGCGCGCCTCGCAACAGGGTCCCATCGCCGCCGAAGGTGAGCAACATGTCGATATCACTGTCGCCATCGGAGAGTTCGGGTACCGGCGTAGGCCAGAGGTGAGCCAGATCTGGTTCGGATGCAAACGTGATGTGGTTCTTGGATCCATGTCTCACGAGCCGCTGGATGAGTCCCTCGATGTCCTTGAAACGCGGATTACCAACGACTCCGATCTTCATGCTGGCGAGAGGCTTTCCTCGGCTGCAAGTATACGCAACCGCTGAGCTATACCTTGCGGGGTGAGTCCCACCGCCTCCAGTTGCCGTGCACGCGGCGCGTGCTCGAACGTACGATCGGGCGTGCCCATTACGCCCATCCTCACTTCCGGCGCCATAAACTCAACCTCAGACGCAACGTAAGCGCCGAAGCCGTTAACAACCACGCCATCTTCCACCGTCACGAGCAGCTTGTGCCGGCTGACCAGATCCTCCAGCATCGGTCGGTCCAGTGGCTTGATAAACCGGCAATTCACAACGGTTGGATCGAACCCTTCCGCAACGAGCAACTCGGCGGCTTGCATAGCGGGCTCGCACATCACCCCGACGGCCAAAATGGCACACTCGCTCCCGTCGCGCAGCATCTCCCACGTGCCGTACTCTATCGGAGCAACTTCGACCGCGGGCGGTGCTACACCCGGTGCCGAATCACGCGGGTAGCGCAGCGCAAAGGGTCCTTCCTTGCGTTGCAGGGCACAGCGTAACAGGCCGACTAGCTCCGCCCCGTCCCTGGGCTGGGTCACGGTCATGCCGGGTACGGCGAGCATGTAGGAGATATCGTACAGCCCGATGTGCGTCTGTCCGTCGGCTCCAACCATGCCGGCTCGGTCCATGCAGAAAATGACGGGGAGCTTCTGGATCGCCACGTCGTGGATGACGTTGTCGTATGCCCGTTGCAGGAAGGTCGAGTAGATGGCCACCACGGGTCGCATTCCCTGCGTCGCCAACCCGGCCGCAAAGGTCGTTGCGTGCCCTTCCGCGATTCCCACATCGAAGAACCGGCCGGGCCATTTCTCTTGGAAGATGTCGGTGCCGGTACCGGACGGCATCGCGGCTGTAATGGCAACCAATTCCGGATACTCGGACGCGAGTTCAGTAATCGCAGTCCCGAATACCTTGGTCCAAGCTGGTGGGCCTTTACTCTTGGCCGGCCGGACAACACCGGTGGCCGGGTCGTACGGATTCCGCGCATGGAATTTCTCGGGATGGGGCTCTTCCGAGGGGAATCCCTTTCCCTTCTCCGTCAGCACGTGCACGATACGCGGCCCCTTGAGACCCTTCACGAATTCAAAGGTCTTCAGCATCGCCTCGATGTCGTGTCCGTCGACAGGGCCGAAGTACCTGAAGCCGAATTCCTCGAACAACATGCCGGGAGACCAAAGGTTCTTGATACTCTCCTCGATGTTACGGGCGAGATCGAGCATGCGTTTGCCGCCGACTACCTTCGACGTGCGCTCGATCAGACCTTTCACGCGCTCGCGCAGACGATTAGTAACCGGACTTGCGATGATCGACCCCAGATACCTGCTCATCGCTCCTACGTTGGGAGCGATGGACATCCCATTGTCGTTCAGCACCATGATGAGGTCGCGTCCGGAATGGCCAGCGTTGTTCATTCCCTCGTAGGGAAGTCCGCACGTCAGCGCTCCGTCACCAACTACCGCCACCACGTGGAACGATTCGTTCTTCATGTCGCGCGCCGTTGCCATGCCGAACGCTGCGGACATCGCGGTGCCCGCGTGGCCCGCGCCAAACGCGTCGTGCTCGCTCTCGTCAATCCTGAGAAACCCGGACAACCCACCTTGTTGCCGCAACGTCGGAAGCCGGTCGTTGCGCCCCGTCAGCATCTTCCAGGGATACCCCTGATGCCCGACATCCCACACGATCTTGTCTTTGGGTGATTCGAAGCTGTGAAGCAGCGCCACCGTGAGTTCCACCACACCCAATCCGGCACCGATGTGACCACCGGTCTCCGACACAACGTCAATCAGCCGCTGGCGCATTTCCTCCGCTAGCTCAGGAAGCTGTTCCCGTTGTAGTTGCCTGACGTCCTCAGGGCCGCGAATGGATTCGAGCAAACTCATAGTCTACGCTTGGGTGTGTGGACTGGTTGAATCAATTACGCCGCTCAGCAATGAATCGAGCCAGAGCGCTCAATAGCCCTGAATCTACCTTGGCAGAGACCAGATGGGCTATGGCAGCGCGAATGTGCCGGTCGGCCGCATGCCCCGCGTCTTCCAAACCCACGAGGCTCGCGAAAGTGGCCTTCTGCTGTTCGGCGTCCTTCCCAGCAGTCTTGCCGAGCTCCGCCGACGTAGCAGTGGCATCGAGGATATCATCCACTATCTGAAAGGCCAATCCGATCTCTCTCCCATACTCTCCTACGGCCGCCAGCTGCATGTCATCGGCGCCCGCTGCCAAGGCCCCCATTACGCCGGATGCCGCAATGAGGGCACCCGTCTTGGCCGAGTGGAGTTCTACCAGCTCTTCAGTGGAAATGTCCTTTCCCTCAGCCTCGAGGTCGAGTACCTGACCGCACACCATGCCACCGGCCCCGGCGGCTCGGAACAGTTCCGTCGCTATGGAGCCTGTCGTTGCCAAATCCAAGCCCAGGCTTTCAGCCCCCGCCGCCAGGATTCTGGCCGAGAGCGGCACCATGCGGAAACCGGCCTCGGTCGCAGTCGCAACATCAAACTGCCGGTGCGTGGTGGGGCGGCCACGTCGCAGGTCGTCATCGTCCATGCACGGAAGATCGTCGTGTACCAGGGAATAGGTGTGCACGACTTCCACCGAGGCGGCCAGCTCGGCAGGGTCGTCGCTACCCCCGAGTGCACGATAAACGGCTATCACGAGCGCCGGTCGCAGACGCTTACCGGGCGCCGAAAGCGAATAGGCAATGGCCTCTCCGATTGGCCCATCGATCTCACTCCTCACACGCTCACACCATCGATCCAGCACCAGGTTTACCGCATGCCGGGTCTCGGCCAGGAATGCGCCGGGATCAGAGATCGACGTCGTCGGTGCCGAGTGTGCCGTCGGATTCCTCCAATACGCGTTGAACCTTGATCTCGGATTCCTGCAACAGTCCCCGTGCCACCTTCAGACGTCGCACACCTTCTTCGAACAACCCGAGAGCATGATCCAGATCCAGGTCGTTTGCCTCGAGCGAGCGCACTATCTCTTCCAAGCGCTCGATCTCAGCCTTGAACGATGGCTTACTTTGCTCCGCCATTCATCTCCCGACAGAATAACGAACGACGAATTTCGAACCTAGACGTTCTGCATTCTGCATTCTGCACTCTGCAATCTGCAATCTCAAGTCGCCCTCGCGCCGACATCCCCATCCGACACCGTCAAGCGGAACTCCAGACCTTCCTGAAAGTCTTCGGTCCGCTTGAGCACTCGTCCCTCACTGTCTCGGGCCACAGAGTACCCACGCCCGAGCACCTTGAGCGGACTGAGTGCGTCTAGCTTGCCTCCCAATTGGTCTTCCGCTGCGGCGGACGGTGTGGGCGCTCGCAGATCCGCCACTAAGTCGGTCAACGAGACATCCGTCTCGTGACCCACCGCTGATATTATCGGAACGTGAGCCGCCGCCACGGCTCGCGCCACCCGCTCGCTGTTGAACGACCACAGGTCCTCCCGTGAACCACCTCCCCGCCCCACTCTGGCCACGTCAACAGATGGGAGTCGATTCAATAGCTCGAGCCCGGCGCAAATTTCGGCTTCCGCCCCGTCGCCCTGTACCCGCACCGGGATCAACAAGACTTCGATGGCCGGCCAGCGGCGCGAGAGCACCGACACTATGTCTCGCAGAGCGGCTCCGTCCGGACTCGTCACGATCGCCAACTGTCGGGGATACTGCGGCAGCGGTCTCTTGCGTGACGGATCCAGCAGACCGTCCCGCTCCAGTGCGGCGCGGGCTTTCTCGAGCCGAAGCTGCCACAGACCGCCGGCATCGGTGGGTACGAGCTGTCGGACCGTGAGACGGAATTCACCACGCTCTTCCCACACGGTGGGACGGGCCTCGACGAAGACCTGCATTCCTTCTTCGGGGGGACCGGGGAGACGGCGGTTTTCGGTGCGCCACATCACGCACCGTACCTGGGCTTCGGCATCACGCAGGCTGAAATACCAATGCCCGCTCCGGTATGCCTTGAACCCCGTGACCTCACCCTTTACCCAGAGACGTTCGAAACCAGATTCGACTAGTCGGCGGGCGCGCTTCGTGACCTGCGAAACGCTCCACGCGCCTTCGCCGGTATCGACGACGGCAGAACTGAAGAGGTCTAAACCCCCACCCACTGTTTCGCGGCCCGCACCGTGTTGTAGAGCAACATGGATGGTCATTGGGCCGACGCCACCTGGTACGGGCGTGATCGCCGAGGCAACTTCCGTCGCCTTCTCGAACTCAACGTCTCCCACCAGACGGTAGCCCTTTTCCTTGGAGGGATCGTCGACCCGGTTAGTGCCCACGTCGATCACTACGGCTCCAGCCTTGATCATGTCGGCTTTGACGAACTCCGGGACTCCCATGGCGGCTATCAGGATGTCACCCTGACGGGTTACGTCGGCCAGATTCTTGGTGCGTGAGTGACATACCGTTACGGTAGCGTTGGCTCCTTCCGCCTTCTGCATCAACAGCGAGGCCATCGGTTTTCCAACGATATTGGACCGTCCCACGATGACCGCGTGCGCGCCTGATATCTCCACACCGGCGCGGATCATCATCTGCTGAACCCCATACGGTGTGGCAGGTGGGAATCCCGTAGTATCTCCGCTCGCGACCTTCCCTACATTCACAGGATGAAAACCGTCGACGTCTTTTTCCGGAAGTATCGACAGCAGGACGTCGCGCTCGTTTATGTGTTTGGGAAGTGGCAGCTGGACCAGAAAACCGTGGATCTTCTTGTCGTTGTTCAGACGATCGATGACCTCCATGAGTTCGGCTTCGCTAGTCTCTGCGGGGAGCTTGATCGTCTCACTATAGATCCCGATCTTCTCACAGGCCTTGCCCTTCATCCGCACGTATACCTGACTGGCCGGATCTTCTCCCACCAACACGACCGCCAGCCCTGGAGTTACACCGGATCTCTTTAGCTCTTCAATCTCGCCAGCGAGGTCAGCCCGCATCTCTTCGGCAATCGCTTTTCCGTCTATGATCTTAGCGTGCAAAGTCGACAGCCCTCGTTTCTCTTATCACCACCACTTTGATTTGTCCTGGATACTGCAGTTCGTTCTCGATGCGCCGTGCTATCTCATCCGACAACGTCGTGGCACGGGCATCGTCAATGGCATCCGGGGATACCACGATCCGGATTTCGCGACCCGCCTGAATGGCAAAAGCCTTATCCACTCCTTTGAAGCTGGTAGCGATCTCCTCGAGGTTATTGAGGCGTTTTACATAGGTCTCGAATGCTTCCCGCCTCGCTCCCGGCCGCGACCCACTCGCGGAGTCGGCCGCTTGCACGATCACAGAAATCGGAGTCTCGTGCGGAACATCGTCGTGGTGGGCGGCAATGGCGTTCACTACGACATCGTGCTCGCCATACTTCTTCGCCATTTCCACCCCCAACTCCACGTGGGTCCCTTCATGCTGGTGGGTGAGCACCTTGCCAATGTCATGCAGCAGCGCACCTCTCTTGGCCAGGTGCACATCCAGCTTCAGTTCCGCAGCCATGATACCGGCAAGCCATGAAACTTCCTTTGAATGTGCCAGGATGTTCTGACCGTACGAGGTGCGGTACTTCATCTGTCCTACGAGTTTGATCAGCTCTGCGTGCATTCCCGTGATGCCGAGCTCGTAGACAGCCTCTTCACCCGCCTCGACGATCTCTGTTTCAATCTGCTTGCGGCACTTCTCGACCACTTCCTCTATCCGGCCTGGATGGATCCTGCCATCGGAGATCAACTGTTCCAAAGCCACACGTGCCGTTTCACGTCGTACGGGATCAAAGCACGAAATCACCACAGTGTCTGGCGTGTCATCTATGATGACGTCGACACCGGTCGCCGTCTCGAATGCACGAATATTCCTTCCCTCACGCCCGATGATCCGTCCCTTCATTTCATCCGACGGGAGCGATACTGCAGCAACACTCGTACTCGCAGCTTGTTCCGAAGCGAGTCGTTGAATCGCAAGGGCCACTATCTTTTTGGCCTCGCGATCGGCCGACCGTTTCGCTTCTTCCTTGATATCTCTGATGGACGCAGCCGCCTCACTCTTCGCGATGTCGGTCATCTCCTGAATGAGTTGGGCCTTGGCCTCATCCTCACTCATTCCCGACAACTCTTCCAGTTTCTTCCTCTGTTGGGCAGCAGCGTCCTCGACTTCTCTCTCTTTCTTGGCGAGATGTTGATCGCGGTCGCGCACCGATTGGTCACGTCGCTGCAGTTCTTTTTCGCGATCGTCCAGTGCATTCAACTTGCGGTCGATCAACGTTTCACGTTGACTGATGCGATCTTGGAAGCGGTCCAGTTCCTCCCGCCGCTGCTTCTCCTCCCGCTCCCAATCGTCGCGGGATTTCATCACCTGCTCTTTGCCCTCGAGCACTGCTTGAGAGCGCGCCGCTTCCGCATCG
>JARRLJ010000172.1:0-4872 GCA_037387025.1 Gemmatimonadales bacterium | reverse complement strand
TTGCGGCGTTCCTCCGCGGCCTGTTTGCCCCTTAAGCTTCCTCTCGGGGGAGTAGTATTCTCCACCAGAGGCCTCCCCCAGCCAGTCCACCCAACAACGGACCGATCCAATAGGCCGCTTGTCCCTCGAAGTCACGCGCAATTACCGCCGGCCCGAATGCACGGGCGGGATTCACCGCTGCTCCGGTCAATGGTCCGATGGCGAGTATGATGAACAGCAGAACGAGGCCGACCGCGAAGCCGCCGACCTTCGGGGCATCTCGCGAGACAATTGTGCCAAAGAACGCACTGACCAGGAACAAGGTCATGATCGCTTCTAGCGCAATGGCCTGCCACATGGACAGCTCTATTGCGATTTTCGGTGTGCCCCATGCGGCGGCCTCTCCTTCTACTGCAGGAAGCAACACTCTGAGCACAAGGGCTCCAGCAATGGCGGCTGCTATTTGTGTGGCTGCATAGGCCGCCGCTGTCTTGCCGTCGATCTTCCTGGCCAACCAGAGGCTAGCGGTAATAGCGGGATTGAGATGGCCACCCGAAATATTCATCAGAGCGGTGACCATCACAGAGAAGACCAGCGCATTTGCCAGCGCAATCCCTACCAGCCCCAGGCCGTTGTTGGTCCATGCATTAGTGACGATGGCACCAGCTCCCACGAATACCAGTGCGAAGGTGCCCAAGAACTCAGCGACGATGGCCCGCATGGAACCCTTCATCGTTTTGCTCCTCCCTCCAGTTCGTCATGCACCTCTATCTAAGATCCGTCGTTGTCTTGTAGTCGCCGCGGAAATGCAGTAGCGGCGCTCCTTTCGATGTGCGCCCTCGATCGACCAGTCCCAAAAAGATCGTGTGATCTCCCGCAGGGTAGATCTGCCACAGGCTGCAGATCACATGAGCTAGGGCGTCACGGAGCAGGGGAAGCCCATCCGGCCCGGTTTCGTAGTTGATCCCAGCGAACCGTTGCTCGGCGTCGCCAGCGAACACATCGGAAACGTGTACCTGCTCACTGGTGAGCACATTGACTGCGAAAGCGGTGGCGTTCTTCAAACATTCGTGCAGGGGATCTTTGTGATTGACGCATACCATGATCAGCGGCGGATCGAGTGATATGGAGCTTACTGCCGTAGCCGTCATGCCGGCTATCCGTCCGGACTCGTCCACTGCGGTCACCACGGTCACGCCCGAAGCATAAGCAGCAAGCAACTCGCGAAACTCATCGGGCGACATTGCGCTCATGTCATTCCTTGAGTGATGGGCTATCACAACGATGCCGTCTGCACGTTTGGGCTGCTGGACGCTCTAACGAAATGCCCATACCGCTGTTGCGATCGCGGCACCGACTCCGGTGGCAATGAAGTTAACGGTGTCGTTGTCGATCCACTCCCAACCGCTCAACCGCTTGGCGCGTCGCCCACAGGAATGCACGCGATCCTCTCCGGTCTGTCCGCACGAAGCGCAGGCATACTTGGCTTGCAAAGTTGCCCCCACAACCGAGTCGACTGTCATGCCGGCCAATCCACCCAAGAGCGCTGCCTCAGCAACCAGTGGAGTTCCCCCCGACATAGTTGTGACAACGGCTGCTGTCACTGCACCCATTGCGCCTCCCAGAGTCCCCAGGGTAGTGATTCCCCCGGACGTTCCGGGTGGCACGTTCTGCCACGACGTGATGAGCTTAGTGGGCTTCCTTGAGTAAGCACCAATTTCTGTCGCCCACGTGTCGGCTTGCGCGGCGGCGAGGGAACCAGCCAGGATAGGCCATCCCAAGTCTGACACCGATGCTACCATCGCACCCGCCACGGCCCAACCCCCGTTCGCCAGTACCTGTCGGGGCGTCCTGCCCCCCGTTTGGCGGTTGAGGCGTTCTTGATCCGCTCGGGCGCTGAGTTTGGTGAGCAGACTCCCGGATACGAAGAACATCCCGAGGAGAGCTGCGCCCAAGAACCCAGCACCCGCAAGAACGACTGTTCCTACGAGGGCGGCTGTCGCAGAGCCCGCGATGGTGAGCCACCCAAACACGCGGCCGACGAACGCGAGAGATCCCGCGATGGCAGCCGCGAGGGCCAGGCTCACTCCGTCTCCGCCGAATCTCGGTCGAGGAGGACCTGCTCGAAGATCCGCTTCTTGAGGTGCTCTGGTGCCGCCCGCGCCTTCGTGCGGGCCTTGAGGAAGGATAGATATGCCCCCTCGAAGCCACACAGCGAGAAACAGTTCGCACAGTCTTTCAGGTGAGATCGGACGGACGCCTCGACTTCTGGAGTCAGCTCATCGTCGAGGTACTCGTAAAGGCGGCACGCGGCCTCGTGACAGTCAATCGGTTCCGGAGCTGTCATTGTTCCACCCGCTTTATGTATCCCATCTCGATAGCATAATCGTACAACACTTGCTGGAGCGCTTGGCGGGCTCTGAATAACCTGGACTTGACTGTCCCAATCGGCACACCAGTCACCTCAGCAATCTCGGTATACGTAAGCTGTTCCATATCACTCAACACCAGGGTTTCACGAAACTCCTCAGGAAGGGAATCGATCGCACGAAGCACCTCGTCATCCACGATCTTGGAGAAGAAACGTCCCTCGGGGTCGGTTTCCTGCACCTCATGAAAGACGCTGAATCCCTCGATCTCGTTGATATCGACGGTAGGGCCAGTACGTTGCGATTTGCGGTACTCGTTGATGAACGTGTGTCGCAGGATGGTGAGCAGCCATGCCCTTACATTGGTGCCTTTCTTGTACTGGTGCCATGAGCGGTACGCCTTGAGCATGGTCTCCTGTGTCAGGTCGTCAGCCTGGCTCTCCTGGCCAGCTAGTCGGAGAGCCACCCTGTACACCGCATCCAGATGCGGAAGCGCCTCGAGTTCGAAAGTTCGTCCTCGGTTCTGAGAGTCTGCCATGTCTCAGGCATCCTTGGGAACAAGGCAGAGAACCGGTAGTGACCCTCGACGAATCATGGCATAGAATCGCCCAACGAACATCTGCGCGCAACAGCCACTGGCCGATCTACCGAGCCCTCGCTAACTTGCGCGCCGACAACATAAAGAGACATCCATCCAAGTGGACGAGCCGCGCATCAACGCGATCATTCCGCTGGCTGTGCTTCAGTCAGTGCGTGCTCTAGACCGACAGGGTCCGGAGCGTGCCCCACACTACCCAGAAGATCTGGCGCCGAAACGTCTTGGCATGAATCCAACTATCATGGCGCAGATCGAACGGTATGCTCAGTTGGTAAAGAAGGGAGGCTTCGTGGACGTTGGCGAGGCGGGGCAGCTGTTTCGCCTAGTGGGTAGAAGGAGTGATGCGGGATTGGTGTTCAACCAGGGAGGCCGCTGGGCGGCGCGGCGCGCCTTGTCGCGCATCTCCACTATGCGGAAGATTGCTCGCAGGGTGGCACCGTCGGGGATGAGCAACCGGTTAGGGATCGCGAGTGTGCGCCGTTTGTCGGACAGGGTATTCGGTATAACCGTGTCGCTTCATGGAAGTTCTGGAGTTGTGGCAGTCGCCGATCCAGCTTGGGCGGAAGCGACGCTCGATGGAACGTCATGCGGTTTCTATGGTGCCGCCCTTGCTGAGATGTTGCGAGAACTGACGGAATTCGATGGCGCCATGATCCATGTAGCATGCAGTGCGCGCGGCGATGGCGGCTGCCGCTGGCAAACAGGGACCGAGAACGGTGGTGAATGATGGCCGCTTTGGAACGAATTGACTTCGATCAGCTGCGACAGGCACTTCAGGAGGCCGGAGCGGATGGGTGGCTGATCTACGATTTTCACGGGCTGAACCCCGTGGCGCAGCGTCTAGTGGGGTATCACGGCATGCTGACGAGACGGCTCTTCCTATGGCTTCCAGCATCGGGCGACCCGGTTTGTATAGCGCACAACATAGACAAGAATGCCGTGTCCGGCGTTCCAGTACGGGTTGTGCACTACACAACGTGGCAGGAACTGCATGATTTGCTTGAGAAGACGTGTGGTGGAAAGCGTGTCGCCATGGAAACTTCCCCGGAAAACGCGGTACCGTATCTGGATAGAGTCCCCGCTGGCGTGGCAACTCTACTTGGTCGTTTGGGAGCCACCGTCGTTCCGTCGGACGTGCTGGTCACCCGCTTCGCCGCCTGCTGGTCTTCAGCCGAGTTGGAGCTGCACCGGCGGGCGGCAGAAGACATCGCACAGATCGCGCGCGACACTCTGCACCGAGTGGTCACCAAGGTCGCCGAGATTACGGAATACGAGGTCCAGCAGGATGTGATACGGCAGATGACGAAGGCTGGGTTGGAGATCGTCGATCCGCCCATCGTCGGATTCGGTCCCAACGCTGCCAACCCGCACTACGATCCCGCTCCCGAAAGCGCCCGCATCCTTGGTGCGGATGAGGTGGTGCTACTGGACCTATTCGGCCGCTCAGGGGGCGTTGCCTGGGCGGATCAGACATGGATGGCGTTCTCGGGGAGTACGCCGCCATCCGACGTGAAGGCGGTGTGGGAAGCCACGCGTGATGCCCGTGACACGGCCGTAGCCACATTGCGCGATGCTTGGCAGGCGGGTAAGCCGGTTACGGGGGCCATCCTGGATGATGCGGCCCGGGCGGCTCTGAACGACCGCGGATTCGCAGCAGCATTCACGCACCGAACCGGGCATTCGATAGACGCAGATTTGCACGGATCGGGACCGCACCTGGATAATTTCGAAACCCACGACGTCCGCAAACTCGTTCCCGGCGTCGTCTTCTCCGTAGAGCCGGGCGTGTACCTGACCGGCCGATTCGGTGTCCGGAGTGAGGTGAACGTCATACTTCTCGAAGATGGTCCGGAGGTAACGCCGCGCGAGCCGCAGATCGACCTGATTTTGCCTTAGGCCGGTCGACTGCGTCTCGCTCCTAGGTCG
>JARRLJ010000171.1:1233-6131 GCA_037387025.1 Gemmatimonadales bacterium | reverse complement strand
ACATGATTCCCCCAAAGAGTGACGATTTGCCTACTTAGTCCACCGGCCCACCCGTCATCCTGAACGCATACGCGTACTTGGACGGCCGCGCGGATTCATTCTGCAATGCCGCCGGCAGCGTGATAGTCAGGCCGTCGGTAGCGTCGTAGGCCCATTCGAGCGGTTGATCGTAACCGAGTAGCCGGATCTCCGAATCGGCATCGGGTTGCACGTGGGTTAGCTCGAGCTCTTCACCGGGCCAACCCAGGCTGATGGCGTATACGTTGTCGCCCACGTTTGTGTAGCGCACGTTTTCGCCGTCCTCGTAATGCGCCCACAGCCGGCTGCCGTAGATCGCTTCGCCGTTTACGTCCATCCAGTCGCCCATTTCCGCTAGACGTTCGACACTCGCTTGCGGAATCAACCCTTCAGCAGTCGGACCGACGTTCAGCAGGTAGTTGCCGCCCTTGGCCGCGATGTCCACCAGATTGTGAATCAAGGTCTCGGCGGACTTCCAGTTGTTGTCGGTCGACTTGAACCCCCAGGTGTCGTTCATCGTCATACAGGATTCCCAATCCAACGTCGAGGTGCCCGCCAGAATCTCCTGCTCCGGCGTCCCGAAGTCGCCGGCGTATTGCTGGTCCGTGCGGGTCATGCCCTGCATGCCCTGGCGGCCTTTGTCGACACGGTTGTTGATGAGAATGTCGGGACTCAGAGACCTGACCATGTTGTACATCTCGAGTCCCATCTCGTGGGTCCATTCCGGAACCCACTCCCCGTCGAACCACAAAACCGCAGGGTCGTAGTTGGTCACCAACTCCCTGACCTGGGGTTTGAGATAGTTCTCCACGTAGCTGGGGAAGTTGGGATTGATCTTATCACCGGTGTTGTAGGTCGGATAATGGGGTGCTTGTGCGTCGGGGTGGTGCCAGTCCATGATCGAGTGGTAGAAGCCGAGCCGAATACCCTGCTCCGCTGCGGCGTCGGCCAGCTCTCTCAAGATGTCACGCCCGAACGGCGTTGCATCGATGATGTCGTAGTTTGATACGTCCGAATCCCACAGGCTGAAACCGTCGTGATGCTTCGACGTGATGATGATGTACGTCATCCCGGCGTCCTTGGCGATGCGCACCCACTCCGCGGCATCGAATTGGACCGGGTCGAACTGGGCGGCGAACTGCTCGTACTCGGCAACGGGAATCTGGGCGGAGTTCATGATCCACTCTCCGATACCATCGATCGCTTGGTTCTCATAGACTCCCGCCGGCACCGCGTAGAGACCCCAGTGGATGAACATCCCGAACCGCGCGTCGCGCCACCACTCCAAACGGGCGTCGAACTCCTCTTGGCTTTCGTTCATGTAATCCGGTGACGCTGTCTCACAACCGGTCAAAAGCGCGCCGACAAGAAGTAGCACGCATGCAACTCCTACGCTCTGATTCTTCACGGTACCCCCCCTCTTGGTTGGGCTGCGAACCGATCGACTGGCTGAATCTGGAGCCGGATGTACCTACGGGCAACCGGCAACTCGAGCCGCCGATAACGAGCCCTCTACGCGTTAGCGGTGTTCGATTCGCGATGTAGATTATCTGCCGGACCCGCGCATACGGACGTACGATCGAGAGATCTTCGTGTTAGCCGCAACGAGGGGGCTCAATGAGCGGTGATGTGTTTCGACTGGACGGCAAACGTGCTGTGGTAACCGGCGGGGCCAGTGGCATCGGCAGGGCCATCGCCGAGACGTTCGCAGCTCGAGGAGCGGCGGTTCACATTCTCGACTTGGATGGGGAAAGTGCGCAGACCGTAGTCCGGCAGATTCTCGACGAAGGTGGTGCCGCCGTTTCGCACCATTGTGACGTGACAAGCGAGGCCGACGTGACACGTGCCTTTGCAGAGGTTCTCTCCGCAGGTGGCATCGATTGCCTCATCAACAACGCCGGCATCGCACACATCGGGAATCTGGAGCAGACTACGGCGGACGACTTCGACCGCATCTACGGGGTCAACGTCAAAGGCGTCTACCATTGCATGCGGGCATGCATCGGGGGCATGAAGCAACGCGGCGGCGGAGTGATCGTGAACATGGCGTCGATAGCCGCATCGGTTGGCATAGCGGATCGGTTCGCCTATTCCATGTCCAAGGGAGCCGTGCTCGCCATGACGTACTCGGCGGCCAAGGACTACGCCCAATACAACATCAGGGTCGTCTCGATCTCCCCCGCCCGGATACACACGCCATTTGTGGACGGGTTCCTGCGCGCCAACTATCCCGGCCGCGAGCAAGAGATGTTCGACAAGCTCTCTGCCACACAACCGATCGGCCGCATGGGAAAACCGCAGGAAGTAGCAGACCTCGCGCTGTACCTCTGCTCGGACGAGGCCGCCTTTGCCACCGGTACGGACTACCCGATCGACGGTGGCTTCCTAAAACTCAACAGTTGATGGTGAGGGTCCAATGAGGCTGATTCGGTTGGGCGAATCCGGCCAGGAGCGCCCGGGAGTGCTGGACGCGGAAAACAGACGCCTCGACGTCAGCGCTTTCGGGGCAGATTGGGACGAGCATTTCTTCGGTAGCGACGGCCCGGCCCGACTGGATGCGTGGCTGAAAGAGAATGGCGGGAGCTGTCCCGTCGTGAGCAACGACGTACGCCTCGGCGCTTGCATCGCTCGACCCTCGAAGATCGTGTGCATCGGGCTCAACTACGCCGGTCACGTGCGCGAGACCGGAGCGGCGATGCCGACCGAGCCTGTCGTGTTCTTCAAGGCGACAACCTCGCTGTGCGGGCCTTACGACGACCTGGTCATTCCCCCCGGCTCCGAAAAGACCGACTGGGAGGTGGAGCTCGCCATCGTGATCGGGACGCGCGCCAACTACGTAACAGAGCAAAACGCCATCGATCACGTGGCCGGCTACGCGCTGCACAACGACTACAGCGAGCGGCACTGGCAGATCGAGCGCGGCGGGCAGTGGGTGAAGGGAAAGAGCTTCGACACCTTCGCGCCCATCGGTCCTTTTCTGGCAACCAAAGATGAGATTCCAGATCCCCACAACCTCGGACTGTGGCTAACGGTGAACGGCGAGCGGCGGCAGGAGAGCAACACGGCGGACATGATCTTCAAGGTCCCTGCCCTGGTCAGCTACCTGAGCCAGTTCCTGACCCTGCTACCCGGCGACATAATCTCCACCGGGACACCCTTCGGCGTGGGTCTCGGGCTCAAACCACCACAGTACTTGAGCCCAGGTGACGTCGCGGAGCTTGGAATCGACGGACTCGGCGTTTCCCGGCAGCGGGCCGTGGCTTACGAGAAGCGCGGGACTGCGGCGTCTTGATGCGGATCGACGCCCACCAACACTTCTGGCATTACGATCCAGTGCGCGACAGCTGGATCACGGAAGAGATGTCGGTGCTCCAGCGCGATTTCCTGCCCGATGATCTGCGACCACTGCTGGATGCGCAGGGTGTTGCCGCCACGGTGGCCGTACAGGCAGACCAGTCGGAAAAGGAAACTCAGTTCCTGCTGCAGCTCGCCGAAAGCAATCCGTTCGTCCGCGGCGTGGTTGGATGGGTGGACCTGCTGGCCGCAAACCTCGGCGAGCGCTTGGAGTACTTCTCCCAATTCGAACGCCTTTGCGGCTTCAGGCACATAGCCCAGGCCGAGGCGGACGACTTCTTGGCGCGTGAAGACGTAGCGCGTGGAATCCGGAGGTTGTCGGACTTCGGTTTCACGTACGACATACTCGTCTACCACCGACAATTGCCGGCCGCCGTCTCCCTGGTCGAGAAGCTGCCCGACTCACGATTCGTGGTGGACCATCTGGCCAAGCCCCCTATAAAGGATGGTGAGACCGAGCCGTGGGCGACCCACATCGGAGCGCTGGCAGAGCACCCGAATGTATGGTGCAAGGTGTCCGGAATGGTGACCGAGGCGGACTGGGCCGGATGGCGGAACGAGGACGTCCGCCCATATCTCGACATTGTCTTCGAGACATTCGGCCCCGACCGGCTGATGTTCGGCTCCGACTGGCCGGTGTGCCTGCTCGCCGCCGATTACCGCAAGGTTCGGGAGCTGGTAGACGACTACGCGAGTCAGTTCCCCGCGTCCGAACGTGAGAAACTGTTCGGCGGCAATGCCGCCCAGTTCTACGGCCTGGCGGTCTGATGCCCACCATGGGAGAGTGAGATGGACCTCAAACTCGCCGGGAAAGTCGTCGTTGTGACAGGAGGGGCAAAAGGCATTGGCGAGGCCACCGTCAGAGCCCTCGCGGGGGAATCTGCGATTCCCGTGATCGTGGACCGCGACGAAGCCGCAGGCAAGCAAGTAGTTGAAGAGCTAACCGCCGGCGGCGCCAGCGGTCACCTGGTCGTGCGCGACCTGGCCGAGCCGGGACAGTGCCAAGCGGCAATCGATGAGGTGGTACAGTTGACCGGACGCGTGGATGCACTGGTGAACAACGCCGGTCTCAACGACGGCGTCGGTATTGAGGACGGGACTGCGGAAGCTTTCATCACATCGTTGCGCCGTAGCCTGGTGCACTACTTCGAGATGACGCATTTCGCGCTTCCGTTTTTGAAACAGACCCGGGGCGCCATTGTGAATGTGTCGTCCAAAGTGGCGCTGACAGGCCAGGGTGGGACGTCGGGATACGCTGCCGCCAAAGGAGGCATCTTGGCGCTCACCCGGGAGTGGGCCGTCGATCTCTCGCAGTTTGGAGTTCGAGTGAACGCCTTGGTCCCGGCCGAGGTGATCACACCCGCGTACCGGCAGTGGCTGGAGAGCTTCCCGAACAGTGAGGAGAAGCTCGCCGGCATTGTGGAGAAGATCCCGTTGGGAAAGCGAATGACAAAGCCTGAAGAGATCGCAGCCAGCATTCTATTCCTGCTCTCTCCGCAGGCGGGTCACATCACCGGCCAACACGT
>JARRLJ010000171.1:0-1223 GCA_037387025.1 Gemmatimonadales bacterium | reverse complement strand
CGCCACACCAACACCCTCGTCATCTCCGATCGGGGATTCCCCTTTTGGCCCGAACTGGAGACCGTGGATATCTCGCTGGTGGACGACGTGCCTACCGTACGACAGGTGCTGACGGCCCTGAGGGACGTCTTCATTTGGGGTGCGGCGTTCATGGCTGAAGAGTTCAAAGCCGAGAACGATGAAGCCACGCAAGATTCCTATTCCGAGTTGCTTTCTCCCCTGGTAATCCAATTCGAGCCCCACGTCGAGTTCAAGCAACGCGTGCCACACGCAATTGGTCTCATCCGCACCGGTGACACGACTCAATATGGGAACATCATTGTCGAATCAGCCTGACTCCGAATCGGTTGGAGCAGTGACGGAAGCAACGTCTAGTTCCAGCAAGATCGTACCGACGCACATCGTTGTGCCGTTCATTCTGGTCACAGTGCTTTTTCCCCTGTGGGGCTTCGCCAACGACGTGACGAACCCGATGGTGAAGGGGTTCTCCCGCATTCTCCAGATGAGCAACTTCGAGGGATCGCTGGTGCAGTTCGCCTTCTACGGTGGCTACTTCGCGATGGCGTTCCCGGCGGCGCTGTTCATCAAGCGTTTTTCATACAAAGCGGGGATCCTGGTCGGGTTGGGGCTGTACGCCTCGGGAGCGTTGCTGTTCATCCCCGGCAGCCTGATGATGGTGTTCTGGCCCTTCCTCGTTGCCTACTTCATCCTAACCTGCGGCCTTTCCTTCCTCGAGACGAGCGCCAACCCCTACATCCTCTCGATGGGTTCACAAGCCACTGCCACGCGCCGGCTCAACCTGGCTCAATCGTTCAATCCGATGGGCTCCCTCCTCGGGATGTTGGTAGCGCAGCAGTTCATCCTGGCCCGGCTCGATCCCGCAACCGCGGCCGAACGCGGCGCCATGGAAGCCTCGCAGCTGGCCGCACTCACGGCGAGCGACTTGGCAGTGGTTCGGGTTCCCTACATCGGAATCGCCATGGTGATCGCCGTGGTCTTCGCGGCCATAGCGATCACTCAGATGCCCAAGCACGGTGAAGAGGATCGGTCGCTGAACGTCGGGCCCACACTGCGCCGCCTGATTCGCAACAAGCGCTACATAGGTGGCGTCATAGCCCAGTTCTTCTATGTCGGCGCGCAGATAATGTGTTGGACTTTCATCATCCACTACGGGACGATGGAGCTGGGCTTGAGCGAGGTGTCGGCACAGGGTTACAACATGA
>JARRLJ010000170.1:0-4908 GCA_037387025.1 Gemmatimonadales bacterium | reverse complement strand
TGAAGCGGATCCCAGTCACGTGCAGGCAACGCGCAACTTGGAGCGTTCGAGAAGACTGCTCGGGGGCTGACCACCCCATCGGTCGGCAAGCTAGCCGACATCGGGCCTACGTTGTCTGCATCGCCTAGCTGCCATACCGGCCCTCGCCGCGCGTAGCGTCTTCCAGCCCCGGTCGGTCTTCAGCTAGTCACCGATCACGCCTCGCTCCAGGCCACCTTCATCATGTAAGGACCCACGAGAGCACAGCATCCCGACTGATGCAGCCACGTCCACTCGGCGTGTGTCGGAGGAGTTGTGCTGATGGTGCCTGGACAGGACACGACGAACGACCAACCGCCCCAGTCGATTTTTCGCCTGGCCTCCGCCATTCTCGTGGTGGCGGGAATCGGGCTCCTTCTTCTCGGCGTCCTCCACGACACACTGGCCGGGAACGCCCACGGCGGGATCGGGCTGAGGGAGTCTCTCGGAATCCTCGGCGGGACCGCCCTGCTGCTAGGTGGGGCCGTTCTTTCGCCGCGAGCGCAGACGCTGCGGCGCCAGTTTCTTACGCGACCGCTTCTCCGTCTTTCGCCCTCACGCTGGGCAGCGGCCCTACTCTTTCTCACCGTGGGCACGGTCCCGCCCTTGTTCTTTTCCGCCAGCGGGCGGTTGTCCGGATCGACGTGGATCGTGCTGTGTTACGTCATCGCCGCGTGTTTGGTCTTGCCGCTCAGATTGGGTGCGGCGGTTTTCCTCCTGACCGTCCTCCTGCAGACGGCCCTTGCAAGCGTCAGCGCGGCGAAAATCGACCTCACGGGCCTGCCGCTTACCATCCTCGATCTACGGTTGGCCGTCTCGAATCCGGCGGGGGTGTGGAGCGCCCTGGATCTTCCTACATGGACGAGATACGCAACGATCGCCGGGTTAACAATGGCCGTCGCTTCGCTGGGCTTTTGTGCAGCGAAGGATCTCCTCAGCTCTCGCGAGATCCGAGCACCCAGGCAACTCGGCCTTCTCGCTGCCGGTCGCGCCTCCATCCTGATCACCATCGCGCTTCTGGCGGCGTGGCATCTCAGTCGAGTGTTCTCGGAGATCGGCCAGCGGAACGACACGTGGGACATCGCTGGCGTCACGCAGGTATCCAACCAGGTAGGAGTCCTTACGTTCCTGGCCTATAGCTATCGTGCCGAGAGGGAGAACGCCGCGGATTTCTTCCGCGCGCACGAGGTCGCTGTTCCTGTACCAAGCGACGAGGTGATGACGGCAGCTCGGAGATACGTTACGTACCGGCGAGCAGAGAGACGGGAGGGCGGCTTGTATCCCAACATCCTTCTGGTGCTGGCGGAGTCTACGTTTGATCCCTCGAGGGCCTTTGAGCTCCAAGGCAGCTTCCGCTCGGACCTCTTTTCCGAGGACGAGCAGTCAGCGGCGGTAGGACCACTGTTTGTCAACGCGATTGGCGGTGGCAGCTGGATCACGGAGTTCGAGGTGGTCGTAGGCATCGACGCCAGGGTGTTCGGCTATTCTGGCTACTACACACATGCCTCGGTCTCCCCGTTCGTGTCGCACAGCCTGGCCACGTATCTCGGGGACAAAGGTTATGAGACTTGGGTGTTCATACCGCACGATGGAGCCTTCTATAACTATCGGGCGGCCTATCGACATTACGGTTTCGAAAGGGTGCTCGACAGCAAGGACCTACGTCAAACGGTGGAATGGTACGACTCAGACGTGGAGGTGATCGAGGACTTCATCGGCGCCATGGGCGAGCTGCCCACAGCACCGTTCTTTGCACACGTCCTCTTGAATGAGAACCACGGCCCTCATGACTGTGAAGCGTCCGCTGTCGACAGTTTTCCGGTCCGCCTCGCCAACTCGGATGATTTCGAGGCGAACTGTGAGCTTTCTGAGTACCTGGAGCGCCTCGAGTCCACGACCGCCGCTGTGTCGGCGGCTCGAGACTACTTACGCGATCTCGAGCGGCGTACGGGAAGACCGTTCGTGTTGCTCGTGTATGGAGATCACCAGCCGTATTCGTTCACCGGTGAGTGGGGCGGGAAGGTCGATTTCGATCCTCTCCGAAATGAGCGAGCCAAGAACATCACCTTCTTTCACCTCTATACTTCCATGGCTGATCGGATCGCCTGTTGCGAGGACATGATTCCGGCCACTCTCCTTCCAACGTTGGTCAGCGCGTTCACCTCCGAAGATGTCGAAGAGCTATACCTGCCGGTGAACCTCTGGCTGTACGAGCAATGCGGCTATGACGCCGTAGGTTGGAAGCCTCTGACGTGGCTTACGGACGAACGACCCGCCCTTGCCGCCTTCGCATCCCCGACGAGGGCAACCGCAGCACGCAGCGACCGATGCGAAAGCGCCTATCGGCGCGCGCTGGCAATGTACCGTGGCGCAGGGGTCATTATGGCCGAGCGCGAACGGTGAGTTTGCGCTCTTCGACACCGTGGCGCCCGCTGGCACGTCCATGGCAAAGGTGGGCGCCCTGAACGCAAAGGGCTCATCGGCCCAACGCGGTGGTTGAGATCCGCCTCCATCGTCCTCATCTTCAACGCCTTTCAACTCAGGGCTGGAGGCAAGCGACCAACCAGTGCCGAATGTCCTCGCTCACTTTGGGGTTCAGACCGTAGCCAGCCGTGGACTGATTCGCCGTGCCGACTTCAAGTGGATCTTCCTCGGCTGCGTGATTCCCGACGTGTCCTGGATCCTCCTCCGCGCGATCGCCACCCTCGCACCCGGCGTCGATCCGTATGGGCTGCGACTCTATGGGATCGCTCAAGCGTCACTCATCGTCTCACTGCTCCTGTGTGGCGCGCTGGCGTTGCTATCGGCGAGACCGCGTCTCGTCTTCGGCATACTCTCCCTGAACACCTTGCTGCATCTGTTGCTTGACGCCACACAGACGAAGTGGGGCAACGGCGTTCATCTGCTGGCTCCCTTCAGCTGGCAGCAGTGGAACGCCGGGCTTTACTGGCCGGATAGCTTGATCACGTACATCCTGACCGCCGGCGGGTTGGCCGCTTGGGCCTGGGCGTGGCTGCGGCCAGAGTCGAGGCCGGTTGCGTCGGGGAGGCCCGCGGCACGAGCCGTTCCGCTGACCTCGGCAGCTCTTCTGCTCGCGGCCTACCTCACCGTGCCACTGGGGCTGGGAGGCGGACCGCTCGCGGCCGACAACCTATCCGTAAGGACCTTGGTCGAGCGGGAGGCACGCGTCGGCCGCCCCGTGCAGTTTGACCGGGAGCGATACGAGCGCGGGTCTGGAGGCGACTCTATCTTCTCGTTCGCGAAGGAGGGGTTCGCGGTGCAGGGAGAGAGAGCACGGCGTTCCACGCGCGTCTCGGCCAAAGGCACCTTCGTCGCGCCAGACACCGTGCGCATTCACGCGCTCCACGAGCACCCACGGGGCACGCGCGATCTGTTCTCTTACCTGGGGCTGCTGCTTCTCGTCATGTACTGGATCCGTGCCCTGTGGGCGCCCACAGGTTAGCCCCACCCTCCCAAAGTCATCAGGCAGCCTCCCGGTGCCACGTGGCCGCACGCCGTGAGCGCCATCACATGTGTGACCGGACCAGACACATTTCACGCCAATATGCACGAGGCACGCCCTTGGACGCTCCTGATCTCGTCCTCGTTGGGGCCCAAGTCATGTTAGATTACAGAGCGTTTAGACCATCCGTTCACACTCACCGGGGCTGGCGTAGCGTGAAGAGATGCTTCCTGGCCGGTCTACTATCTCTGGCCATGCTAGTGCTCTTGCCGCTCCGTGTGGCTGGGCAAACGGGCGAGCTTCGTGTGGTGGTTGTAACGTCAGGCTCCGACCTCGACCGTAATGGCTATGTCATCGCCCTCGATACGCTTCGCCAGTCCGTGGGCGTGAATAGTTCTGCACTATTCGGCTGGGTCAAGCCAGGCATCAACACTGTGACACTCGTCGATCTGGCAGAGCACTGTATCGTTCCCGAGGGCAATCCGCGAAAGGTGACCGTGCTGGCTGACCACGTGGCAGAGCTGCGCTTCCAAGTTGTGTGTGGCGGTGAGCGATCCGTCGCAGCGCTGGAACGGGAGGTAATGCCCGGGCCGCAGCTAGTGCCCGAGCCGCAACTAGTGCCCGAGCCGCAGGAAGTGCCCGAGCTGGATGTGGCACCGCCTCCAGTAGTCGTGCGGGAGGCGGAGATGGCGCTGGAGCTGGAGGTAGTACCGGCGCCGGAGGTAGTAGTAGAGTCCGTGGTAGTGCCGGGGCCCGACATCGTACCGGAGCCGGTGGCCGCGCCGGACGTAGTTGTACGATCGCCCGTTCCGACCATGAATGATTTCTCTGTTGGCCAGTGGGTTGCTACGGTCGAGCCACCCAACTTCCCTGCCTATCCGGTCAGGATCACTTTCTACCCGAACCAGGTCGTGGGAGGCATTGTCGGGATCGCTCGCTACGAAGCACAGGAATGGTCCTGCTCCTACGATCTGCTACTCGAGATCGTCGGCGACGATGACCTAGCGGTGACTCAGCGGTTGACTTCAGGTCATTGCCCCGAGGGCAATGTGGTTGTCTTCAAACGAGAGGGAGACAGTCTGAGGGGGGAGTGGCTACGCCCTGACAAGAGGCCCTGGTTCGAAGCGACCTTCGCCAGATCCCGCTAGCGACCATCCTGTCTCTTTCGCCTGCAGGAATCGGAAATACGGGCAGGAGAGAGGATGGTGTCGTCACGGATCCCCCATCGAGAAGACTGCTCGGTCGCTGACCACCCCCACAGGTCGGCAAGCTAGCCGACGCTGGTCGGCAGCTCGCTTCGCGAGGAGAGCGACTCGTCGAGCCTTCGCACCCGGAAGACCGCTAGGGGCAGACGACTCCGCTGTACTCGAAGGCGCTCGCCAGGTTCGGCGGGAAGTCTGTGTCGTCGATGATCAGTCGCGCGGCGA
>JARRLJ010000169.1:0-10477 GCA_037387025.1 Gemmatimonadales bacterium | reverse complement strand
AACTCCCTTTCGAGCGTAGTAATACACCACTGCACACCTCACTCGTCCGCAAACGGGATATCGATTTCCAAGCCATCTTTCGCCACGATAACGTCTCGGAAGACGGCCTTTGCCTCCTCCTCCAGCAGTGTAGCGCTCGTCGAGTAGCGAGCTGAGAAGTGCGTCAGGATAAGTTTCTTGACCTGCGCTGCCAGGGCCACCTGTGCCGCTTCGGAGGCTGTAGAGTGCTGGGTCTCCAGCGCACGGTCTTTCTCATCGTTCCCAAAAGTGGCATCGTGGACCAACAGGTCTGCCCCTTCGGCGGCAGTGACGACGCTCTCGCAGGGACGCGTGTCACCACTTAGCACCACCAACCTACCCGGCCGGGCCGGGCCCACCAGTTCCTCGGGCCGGATAACCCTACCATCGGAGCTTTCAATCGGTTCGCCGCGGTGTATCCTGCCCCAAAGCGGCCCTTCCGGGATGCCCAACTCTCGCGCGCGTCCCGGGTCAAACCGCCCCAACCTCTCGTGCTCCCGCAGCGCATAGCCCACCGCACCACCACCGTGATCGACTCTCAGAACCTCGAGGTCGTATTCCTTTCGCCTCAGCACTTCGCCTGGCCTCACTTCACGGATCTCAACGGGGAAGGTTGTCCTCTCTACCCCCAGATTCATGGCGGCGCTCAGGACTCGCTTGGCTCCTCTCGGGCCGTAGAAGCACATGGGCTCGGTACGTCCTTGGAGCGCTAGCGTGCGCACCAGACCGATCACCCCCAGATAGTGATCTGCGTGAAAATGAGTGAAGAAGATCTCGGCCAGGGAAAAACTCACACCGTAGCGCATCATTTGGCGTTGAGTTCCCTCACCACAATCGAACATTAGTGTTTCGCCGTCACGGCTCACAACAAAGGAAGTGACGGAACGCTCCACCGTGGGACGGGCGGCCGACGTGCCAAGGAAGGTAAGCGATAGCATCGAAGCGAATATAATGGTCAGCGGGGAGGATAAAGCAGGGAGCCGGTGAGTGCGGGATTCTCAAATCGGCTAAGCCCCCCGGCTCTGATCAGAACACCGATACGTTCGTGTACCGACCCGGTCGTTCTCGTACGTCATCGAGCAGTTTGGTGAGAGACACGAGCAACGCGTGCAAGTCGTCGTGAATCATGGGTTGCCTGAGCAGCTTCCCAAGCGACCCACCGGTGTCACTCACTTGCTCCAGCATTGCGGACAAGGACATGGTCGCACTCGCCAGCCCTTGCGTCATCTCCGTTACGTTCTCCGTCAGCTCATCGAGCTGTGAAAGCGACTCGTTGATTCCGGGGTTTGCCAGCGTCGTATCGAGCCTAAGGGCCACTTGCTCTAGTGCCTTGAACGAGGCCTCGGCTTGTCCCACCAGTGGTCCTTCGCCCGCGCGGGCCAGTACTGTCAAGGCACGTTCAGTCGCTTGTAGGGTGTTATGCACGTCTTCCGCCATCTGTTCTGACAGAATCCGCTGCATCCCTATCAAGACTTCGGCTGCATCGCCTGTGAGGTCATCCACAGCACCCGCAATATCACTTCCACTGCTGCCAATGATGACCTGTCCTTCTCCCAAAGGGGTCGATGAGCTACCGGGGCTATATGCGATTAACTTGGCTCCCAGAAAGTCGAGCGATTTGATGGAGACCTTGGCATCGATCATTGGAGGAAAGCGACGGTCCACTTCAAGGGTGATGACCACGCGGCCTTCTTCCAGCAAATCGCGCTCCGCCACTCTGCCCACGGTCACGCCGGAGATCTGAACCGGATCTCCAGCATTCAGGTTTCCCACTTCGGTGAACTGAACCGGGACCTTGATTTGTGAGGCTCTAAACGATCGGCCAGTCAACCACATGAGCCCGGCGAAGAACCCAGCGACCGCTACGATCACCAAGAGTCCAACTGAAACTTCTTGTTTGTAGTAGAGATCCATGAGAACGACCCCTTAAGTCACTATCGAAAATCGCGCTCTAGAAATTGTTGCACCGCGCGATCCTCAGTTTCTTTGAGTTCCTCGGGCGTGCCCATCGCCTGAATCCTGCCATCCGACAGCAGCGCGATACGGTCCGAGACGCGGAAAGAGCCTCGTACATCATGCGAAACGACGACGCTCGTAACGCCGAGTTCATCTCGCAGCTTCGCCACGAGCGAGTCGATTATGTCGGCGTTAACCGGGTCTAGTCCCGACGTCGGTTCGTCGTAGAGCAAGTACGTAGGCTGGCCGGCGATTGCCCGAGCTAGCCCAACGCGCTTCTTCATGCCCCCCGACAAGTCGGCCGGGTACTTCTCCGCCGTAGTCCTGGGGAGGTTCACTAGATCCAGGCATTCCATCACACGGCTATTGCAATAGTCTTTGTTGGCGCTGCAACCTTCGTCCGTGATGCCAAGCTTCACGTTTTCAAACACACTCAACGAATCAAACAGGGCACCAAACTGAAATACATAGCCAATCCTGTTCCGCAACTTGGCTAGGTCCTTGCGCTTCAGGTGCGCTACGTCCATTCCATCAACGTTGACAGTGCCACTGTCAGGGTGAATGAGACCATTGATGTGCTTTAGGAGCACGCTCTTGCCCGTCCCTGATGGCCCCAAGAGAGCCATCGTTTCTCCCTGCTGCACTTCGAAATCAACGCCGTCCAACACGACGAGATCTCCGAAGCTCTTGTGAACCTCTCTAAGGGTGATCAAGAGCTACACCTCGCATGCGGTCGTCCCCTGCTCGTGCGCAGCTCGGTCATTGTAGCAGTATCTTCGCCAGAGTTACATCAAGAAACAGAATCAGCACCGATGCACTGACGACAGCTGCCGTTGTCGACCGGCCGACGCCCTCGGCTCCTTGTTTTGTGCTAAAACCCATGTAACAGGGGACAACCGTTATCGCGAGGCCGAACGCGACTGATTTGATCATCGAATACCATAGGTCGAATGACCTGAAGAAATAGCGCGCGCCGTAAATGAAGTCGGCGTTGCTGATGCCCAAGGAACTCTTGGCCGCCACCCATCCAGCCCCGATACCGACAGCGTCGGCAAAGACAACCAAAACAGGCAGCATCAGGGTTCCTGCAATCACTCTGGGAATGACCAAATGGGAAACTGACGATCGGCCAAGGCTCTCCAGTGCATCAATCTGCTCAGTGACGCGCATTGTACCCAACTCTGCGGCGTATCGCGCTCCTATGCGCCCAGCTAGAATGAGGCCGGTTAGTACCGGCCCGAGTTCCAGGACAATGGACTCCACTATCACGCCCGCCGCGAAATAGACAGGAATGCCACCAGTGAACTGGTATCCCGCCTGCAAGGACGTTACGCCACCGGCAAATCCCGCCGTCAGGACGACGATAAAGAGAGATCCATAGCCCACGTGAATTGCCTGCTCCACGGCCCGCGGTGCCCAAACGCGCCATTCCGAGAGCCCGCGCACCAGCTCCCACATCAGATATGCTATGCGCCCAGCGTGACTCGCCGTCCGTAGGACGAACCGACCGATCAGTCGTCGAACGTCCAGCCGAGGTCCCATGTTTACGGCGGAGTACGAACCCGTAAGGCGCCAACGCTGTGCCATCAAATTCTCTCGCCGTTCACAAGCCGGTCTGGAAGGGAAGCATTGTTCTCCAGGTCACGAGAAAGCGTCGGAATTTGGCGGGTAAACACAAACGAGTCCAGTCTTGACATAACTGCGTGGACGCAGTCAAGGGACGGTCAAGTGCCAGTTCACGCGGCAATTACAGCACCACCCCGGTAAACAGCGACAACACCGCCAAGACCACTGCGGTAGAGGAGACGATCATCTGGCGCCGCCTATAGTGGGCAAACGCAGGCAGTAGGTGGCCGTCTTCAGTGGTCACCGCCAAGCCTCCCATCTTCATGGCGGTGGGTATGGCTACGAGAAGCACCAGGGCCCCACCTACGAGACCGGTGGCTTGCATGATCCACACTCCCACTGACGGGGTCGTTGCCTCTGCCCCCCCTTCATGGGATAGCCACATGGTCCACATCACACCTGAGCCCAGGGTCATAAGAGCGCCAGGGCCGATTACCAGTGTGTGCACTTGAGTCATCATGCGGAACAGACCTGCTTGTATCTCAGTAGATTCTCCACGAGATCTGATTGCCAGTACCATCGCGGCCAACGCCCCCCCAATCCACATTGCCGAGCCGAGAAAGTGAATGAACCGTACGGTGTCCATTACTCGGATCTCCCTTGAACCAGCGCTGGAACCAGCTCTTGACGGCCGGTGAAACCCGCATCCAGTTCGTGCCAGTGTGTTATTTCAGACTCACCCAGTTTCCAGCAGAGGAATATGTCCCGTTCGTCGAGTCGCGAGTAGAAGTCCACTAGTCCACCATCGAAACCTTTGAAAACGCAACCGACCCTGGATAGCTCTTCAAGGTAGGTACTTATCTCTTTGGCTATTTGATCAATCTCTTGTCTCAGGACCGCTTGTTCGTCGGTCTCGCCATCATCACCGGGCATGCCGGCAGCAATGGCCTCGTATCTCTTCACCCCGGCACGCCAGGTCTTGTATGCCCTGACTATGTCTGACACTATCGGACCAACATACGGAAGCGTCCGATTGGCCTCTTCCAACGTGAAGTGTTTGTGCTCATGAGCCATTTACGGCATCCTCAAAGTCTGGATCGGTCACGTGGACCTCTGTCATTGGTGCGTATGCACGATCGCGCTGTGAGGATTCTAATGGCGTCCCAGGCCGAGGAAGCCATTGCACGGTGTCGCAGTGGACCGGTGCCCCTACTCTTGGTGAGGCCAATTAGAAGGCAAGGTGCCACCTTTGCCATCGAGGATGTAGTGGGCACCGGTCCACTGCGACACCGTGCAATGGCTTCCTCGGCCTGGGACGCCATTAGAATCCTCACAGCGCGATCGTGCACACGCACCAAAGCGGGCCCGGTTGCTTGATTCTCTGCCGTATCGGCGTAAAGAGACGGCCCTGCATCGACCGCGAACAGCACCTCGGGGTCAAAGCCAGCCGCCAGTTCCAATGGCAAAACCGCACGCATACCTCCGTCAAGGCACACTCTGTCGCCGATCTGACCAGGAGGGTAGTAGACCGGCAGTGCGCAGGAGGCGTAAAGGGCATCGACCAAAGGAACGTGCGACCGACCTCCAGCTCCAAGAGCGAGCAACTCGCCATTACTCGCGTCGACCGCAGTCACCGTGAGGGGACACTTGAGTTCATCGAACTGCCGGGCTGGGACCAATCGCTCAATTGTCTCGCGCAGGGGTTCGGCCCGCAAGAGACTCGATGCGAACAAACCAAGAACGGCTCGCGGAGAGAACGCGGCCACGTCACGACGCGTGATGGATGTGATCCGCTTCAGAACGTCTCTGTAACTGAGGCCGCTGGCAAAACATGCAGCGATGACCGCGCCCATCGATGTGCCGACGTAGTGCGCCGGCACCATGCCCCGCTCCCGCAGGGCTTCGATCGCTCCGACATGCGCTGCTGCTTTGGCTCCACCAAAACCGCTACGACACGCGGCGTGTTCACGAGACAGGCTTTCCTCGACGCTCGTTGAGCTTCATCTGCCGCCGCATCCTGGCGTGTTCGTACCATTCCCTCTCTTGTTCGGTCTCGGGTTCGACAGGTGGGACTATCTTGGGCTGCCCATCCTTGTCAACGGCCACGAAAGTCAGATAGCAGCTATTCGTGTGACGGCGAGTGCCGGTCTGGATGTTCTCCGCTTCGACGCGCACACCAACCTCGAGGGAAGTCTTTCCCACATAGTTCACGTTCGCTTTCGCGATAACCAGCTCACCCAAGTGGATCGGTTCTCGAAACTCAACCCGCTCAATAGCAACCGTAACACATGGTCCCTTGGCATGACGCACCGCGGCCACCGCGGCAGCACGGTCTATCAACGACAGTATCACACCGCCAAAGACGTTACCCAAGTTGTTGGCCATATTCGGCATCATGAGTTCCGTCATCGTTGATTGAGATGCTCTAGCGGGCCGTGGTGTGAGTTTGGTGTCGTGCATGAATCTTCCCCCCTCCCCTGCCCCCACCTTGTCCTCAGGAAGAGAGTGGCACGGGGGCGGAGAAGGTCAATAATCGACGGGCCTGAGGTACGATTGCCCAATTGCCGTCCCACTCAGCACTGCAACCGTCGGTAGCCGTCGCTTCCAATGTGTGCCCCGCAGGCGCCGGCTGACGACATCTATCTCGTCCCGCCCGTAACCCATGGCTTCGATTTGTTCGTGTCGGAAGCCCCTCAGTAACCAATAGAGGACCCGGTCAGCGATGGCGTAGGAGACTCCCAGATCATCTTCGTCGGTTTGTCCCTGGATCAAATCGGCAGTTGCCGGCTTCGACAAAATGACGCCTGGTACGTCGAGGGACCTCGCCAGCTCCCACACCTGAGTCTTGAATAGATCACCTAACGGGTTTACCGGTGGCGAATCGTCGGCGTGCCAAGTGAAATAGCCCAAGAGTCTCTCGCTCTTGTTTCCGGTACCCAGAGGGAGTGCGTGATACTTGGCCGAGAGGTCAAACAAGGTGACCATCCGGATGCGAGCCATCACATTGCCGCGCCTGCTCTCGTTGGCGTTGGTGTCCGATGCGTTCAGATAGCCGTCTACCGCAGCCGAGATATCCACCGTCTCGAGGCAGATGCCAAGTCGTTTGGCAACTAGCGCCGCGTGCTCGAGGCTTTCAGGGTGGGATGTACGATAGGGCATCCGCACGCCGATGACGTTTTCCGGACCGAGCGCGCTAGCCGCAAGCGCTGCCGTGAGCGAGCTGTCAACACCGCCCGAGAGTCCGACGATCCCCTTCTCGTAACCACGACGCTCGGCAACCTCATCTCTAAGGAAGGCAACCAACCAGCGAGCAACCAAGTCGCAGTCGATCGCCATCACGTCGGCACGCTCGTCGACGGGAACCACGGGCAGGTCGGCAGCGCGTACACGAGGCATACTAGTCAGCCGTCCAGCAGTATCATCGTATTCCGGTCCGGGTAGCTCGGCGTCAATCGAGTGCAGCAAGTTCCGGAGCTGGCCTTCGAGGTCCCCCAGCAATGGCTGTTCGGCGCGCGCTCGGGTTATTGCGTCCAGCTCAAGGTCGGCTTCTATGATCGCCTCCTCGAAAACCGGCCCTCTTGCCAAAACAGCACCATCAGGACCCACGACTGTCGAACTGCCTTGGAATCCCTTGCCACCTTCGAATCCGACGAGCTGCGCCAAGGCAACGAAAACGCCATGCTCTTCGGCCATAAGCTGCAGCAGGCGTTCCCACCTCATTACGCTTGCAGGCCGTGCCTGCACTTCTTCCGGAGATCCTGCCACCGGCCCGACGCCACGAGCGGGGGCAGCACTCGGTATGATGAGGAGTTGTGCACCGTCCAACGCAGCCAGCGTTCCCGTGATCGAGTGCCACGCGTCCTCACACACTAGCATCGCTGCCCGACCCCACTTCGTGTCGAACGCCCGCACTGAGGATCCTTGCTCGACAAATCGCTGTTCGTCAAACAACCCGTATGTAGGTAGGAACACCTTACGATGAACGTGACGAATTCCTCCATCATCACCTAACGACGTGTACAACGCAGAGTTGTAATAACGGTTCTGGAACTCCTCGTAGAAACCCACTACTACGTCCAGTGGAGGCGATTCGCAATTCGCATGCAGCTGCATCAGATCGTGGAACAGCGCTCCTGCCGTAACAGCGGCTTCACGCACTCCTCCCTCCAGGAAGTAGCCAGACATTACGCTTTCAGGAAATACGAGCAGGTCAGGTAGAACATCCCAATCAGCGACTTCGGAGAGGACGGCGCCGATTTGCTGCAAGTTGAATTCGTAATCCGCCTTCTCGGGACGGATCTGTGCGACAGCTATCTTCACTTTCATGTGCAGAAGATAAGCTCAGCTACTCTCTGTGGGCAGGAGGACGGCTCGCTACGCCAAGCAACTCGTCAAAGTCACACACACAACGGGGAAACGCAGCACGGTCAAACCTGTCAGAAAAGTACACGGCAACAAACTCGACGATACTCAGCATCTCGTCCACACTGGTCGACCAGGTCGTCAATGCACGTCTACGCGCAAGCTGGTCACTGACGGCATCGCCCAACTGTCGCTGCCCCATTAACCGTACGTACATGAAGTCGGCCGTGGGTGTTCTAGCCAGCTTCAACATACGGGTCCTCGTGATCCAGCGACCTTCAACCAACGCCAGTGCCACCTTGGATCTGTGCAAGACATCCAAGAAACGGTCAGTCAGCCAGTCGGCTCTCCGGCACTCCAGAACCCACGAAAAACCGCGAGGGAGGGATTGCAGGAATCTGTCCACCGTCTTGATGGTGTCCTCATTGGGTGCGAAGCCAACAGGAAATGCCATCAGAAGGGGCCCCAGCTTCTCCTCCAACAGGTCGGCACGCCCTAGAAATCGCTGCAACAGCCGGTCTGACTCGACAAATCGTCGCTCGTGGGTCACCTGTTGGGGTACCCGGAGGGAGAACTTGAACCCTGCGGGTACAGCTGCGTTCCAGTCCTTCATCAATGGCTCGGGAGGAATACCGGAAAACGTATCAGCGACCTCGACGGTAGAGAATTCCGCTGCATACCGCTGCAGCATTTCGATCTCTCCGGCGCCGTTTGGATAGAAAGACCCGATCCAGGCTGGATGGACCCATCCCTGACTTCCCAGCAACACTCGCGCACTCATGACCGTTCAGATTACACAATCTTTCGCTGCCAGGGCCGGTGCGCCGGCGGCGGAAAGTGCACTTGATCTCGGTAGAGAACCAAGGGCCGGCTACGAATATCTCGCCGAACCTGAATGAGATCTCTGCTTGCTCGAATGGAACGCTCCTCCAGTATTCGGCAATGGCGGTCACACCACGGATTGGGGCGTCGAAAGGCGATGGAACGAACACCCCGTCATCGGTGAAGACCTTGGGCATTTCGTCCGGCTGCCCCCGTTCCCACGCCTTGCCAAACCGGTCAATTAGTTGGCCGTACTGCTCTCGCAGTGCCTTCCGCTCTTCAGTTATGTCCATGTGTTCTCAGGTACCCCGTTGATCACGACCTCAAGCTTAGGGTCTCACGGACGCCCACGCCAGCCCACGACACGCATATCCGTAGTAATCGACACAGATGCCGGGATAGACGACCTGGTCTCTCTGGCTCTGGCAGCACGATCACCAACTCTCGACATAGAGGCGGTGACAACCACCTACGGGAATACGACTCTTGAAGCAGCCACACGAAACGCACGAAAAGTGCTTACCCTGGCTGGCCGTTCCGATGTGCCAGTCTATCCCGGTTCGGACAGGCCGCTGACTCGATCTTCGGCAACTGCTCCCGAAATGCACGGCCCCACGGGGGCGGGATATGCACCGGTCCCGCCACCTCACCCTTCTGACGGTGTGCCGAACCCCAACGTCCTCCGGGACGTCTTGGATGCTTTGGAGCGGCCGACAACATTGGTGACGTTAGGACCGCTGACTAATCTCGCTCGGGCGCTCACCGGCGACAGCACGCTCACCGACGTCCGTATCGAACGGCACATCGGCATGTTCGGTACCCTCCTTGAACGCGGCAGCGTGCATCGATGGGCCGATTTCAACGCGTGGTGTGACCCGGAAGCCACTGATCGGGTATTGCGCGCTGACCTGGAAACATTCATGGTAGGGCTCGATGTAACGCGTCGCATGACGCTTAGCAGCCACGGGGTCGACTCGTTGGTGGGATCGTCAGACCCTCTGGTGGGATGGTTGGGCCAGGCCCTTCGGTACTATGTTGAATCACATCTCAAGCAGCGAAGCCTCAACGGCTGCGTGGTAAACGACGTGCTGCCAGTCGGTGAGTTGTTGTGTCCAGGTGTGTTGACATTCACCGACCGTCGGCTGGAGGTAGGATTCGAAGCCGAAGGGGACCGCGGTCGAACGAGAGAGAGTCCAAGAGGCTACCCTACGTGCGTGGCCACAACTGTCGATGCGCAGCAAGTGCGCAGACTACTGGCACGAGTCCTCGGCAACGATTGGCTCACCCTTGAAACCGTAAGAGGAGATGCATGATGGATGCGCAGGTGAATGTGGCCGTGGTGGGAATGGGCGAGATTGGCCGTGGGTGGGCGGCTCTGTGTGTAGCTTCCGGCTGGACTGTTGCGATCTATGACAACGAGGCACAGTCGTTACACGACGCCGCTGATGAGATCGAGAATCGTGCTCGCAAGTTGGTCACGCTCGAGCAGGCTACTCAAAGCGACGTGGACCGCGGCATCGCCTCACTCAACCTCGGCCGCTCCCTACTACAGGCCTGCGGTAAGGCTGATTGGATCATAGAGGCCGTGAGGGAGGACCTGCGTACCAAACAGAAGGTCTTTGAGGGAGTAGAATCAGTAGCTCCCAAGGCCCGAGTGATTACCAGTTCGTCCAGTGGCTTCAGCGCCAAGGATGTGGCAGGCCGGTGCGTGCGACAGGAGAGATGTCTCGTTGTGCACCCCCTGAACCCCGTC
>JARRLJ010000168.1:0-4919 GCA_037387025.1 Gemmatimonadales bacterium | reverse complement strand
GCTTCCTGTCTCGGCTCCTGCGACGGCCGCCCAACGAGAAGCCGTACATACTGTTTCCTGTGGGCTATCCGGCGCCGGATGCGACGGTACCGGACTTGAAACGCAAACCTCTAGAGGAGGTCGTGCAGTGGAACGACGGTTCTGGAGACAATACTTCCTGACTCTAACGCTCGCCGGCCTCGCCGCTGGTTGTGGCGACCGCGCACAGACAGGGGAAGCAGATCCTGCGGAGCGAGGTGCCGTGGAACAGAGGCTCGAGGACTACTACCGAGACTTCAGTGCGAGGGACTGGGCCGCGTTCGCCGATCACTTCTGGCCCGGAGCAGATATCACCACCGTCTGGCAGCTACCGGGGGAGGATACAGCCGGCGTAGTGGTAACGACGATCGAAGAGTTCGTTGACCAGGCTCCGCAGGGCCCCGGTAGCCGCGAGATATTTGAAGAATGGATGATCGGGGCCGACATCCGGATGTTCAAAGACCTGGCTCAGGCCTGGGTGCGTTACGGTGCGCGGTTCGGCGATCCGGGTGACATAGACGAGTGGGAAGGAATAGACGCGATTACCCTTCTCAAACATAGGGGAACCTGGAAGATTGTCACACTCGTCTTTACCAGCGACGATTGTGAAGGGGAATAGCATGTTGGATGACATCAAGTCGTTCTTTAACAACAAGCTTGAGCCCACGGAACAGCAGGAGCAAAGGGACCCGACTGTACCGTCGCACGATCCGATCCAGGTGGCGGCATGCGCGTTGCTGTTGGAGCTGGCGCACGCTGACGATGAGTTTACTGAAGATGAGCGCCTCCACATTGAGGAGGCGCTTGGTCGGCACTTCGACCTAGATCGTGGCACCGTTGAAGAACTGATGCGTCTCGCAGACGAAGAACGAAGGCGATCTGTAGACCTATATCAGTTCACCAGCCTAATAGCCGAGCGGTATGACCTAGGGCAAAAGATGGTATTGGCTGAGGTCATGTGGGGCGTGGTTTATGCCGATGGGGAGTTGGCCAAGCACGAGAGCTACCTGCTGCGGAAGGTTTCCAGCTTGCTTGGGATCAAGCCGGGATATCTCTCTCAGGTGCGCAAGAAGGTCGTTGGGGAAGAAGGATAACGGTCATGGTGGGCGACCTGCGCGGTCGGATGTTGGATCACTTGGTACAGTCGAAGCTAATCGAACCTCGCACGACTGCCCTAGTGGCCGTGAGTGGTGGACCGGATTCGCTGGCCCTGCTAGAGCTGATGGTTGCCGTGAAAAGCGAGCTCGGCTTGGAGCTGGCGGTTGCGCATATCGACCATGGTATCTCAGCGGAGGCTCGCGCGGTTGCCCCAAGAGTGATCGAGCTCGCTCGACAATACTCGCTTGAATGTCACATAGAAGAACTCGATCTCGGATCTGACGCGTCGGAGACCGAGGCACGTGAGGCTCGGTATCGGGCACTCCGTGCGATTCAGAACGAGATAGGAGCACGGTACCTGGTCACCGCTCACCATGCGGATGACCAGGTAGAGACGTTGCTCTATCGATTCCTCAGAGGCACGGGTGTATACGGACTGTCCGGGATCCCCAGCCGGGGTCCCAACGGCCTGGTGCGTCCTCTATTGCCATTTGCCAGGGATGAGCTGCGGCAGTGGCTGGAGCAGGCCGGTACGCCTTCAACCGGAGCCTCACGGGAAGTGTTTGAGGATCCGGCCAACGTAGATGCACGCCACGACCGAAGCTGGCTCAGAACGAGAATCCTGCCTTTGCTGAGGGACCGGTTCGGACCGGATCTAGATGGGAATATCCTCGACACCGCACGTGATGCCGCGCGCAACCGAGCCGCATGGGCCGCTCTCCTACGCGCCCTTCCAGACCTGGGTTTCAGGGCCGGACACCGCCATGTCGAAGTTGCTCGCACACCCCTTCAAAGGTATGATAAAGTGTTATCGGAAGGGATCTTGCGTGCGCTGGCTCGCGAGGTTGACTGTGTCATCGGGCCCAGGCGCGCCGGGCTTCTCAGCGCTTTTGCCAGGGGCAGTTCGAGTGGGCGCCGCATGGAGCTGGGATCGGGCTGGGAAGCCGAGCTTGCCTTCGATCGATTACGCCTCGTGCCGGTCGAGCAGCACGGCAGTGAGAGGTCCAGGCCGGGTCCCGCCGTTTGGGGAGATCGGGACGGCGGCTGTGTTACGTGGGACAGTTGGGAGTTCAACTGGTGCCAGGCCAAGGCCGGGGAGACTCGCCGCGGCGCATTCACTACCTGGGTGACACCGGGCAGTGGTGAAATCCGGCTGCCCCGTGCTGGCGAGCGCATGGTCCCTTTAGGGGGTGTCGGACGCCGCAAGGTCCGTCGCCTGATGATGGAGGCGCGGATCCCAGCGCGAGAGAGGCACACCTACCCCGTGGTTGTGCGCGGAGGCGACGTTCTCTGGATACCAGGCATCTGCCGGTCGGCGGGATCGGTCCCGCGAACTGGTGAGATGGCGGTGAGGTTAGATGCCCGAACAACAGACCGTGATTGACCCGACCGCGGCGGCAAAGCTGGCGGAGGTAGTATTCGACGAGGAGACCATCCATCGCCGCGTGGAGGAACTCGGACAGCAGATCGGGGAATATTATCAGTCGGGCGATTTGCTGCTCGTTGGGCTGCTCAAGGGAAGCTTCATCTTCTTGGCCGATCTGGTTCGTTGCATAGCGCGGCCGCACGAGTTGGATTTTCTCGTTGCAGCTTCCTACGGAGGGAAAAAGAAGTCGAGCGGCTGCGTCGAATTGCGCTACGATCCCGAAACCGAGCTGGGGGGGAAGCACGTTCTGTTAGTAGAGGACATCATCGATTCCGGAGCCACGCTCAACCGATTGGTCGAAGTCTTGAAAATGCGAGGGCCCGCGAGTCTGGAGATATGCGCGCTGCTGCACAAGCGGATGGCGAGTGGCGCGGCAGCAGATCCCCGATTTCTGGGGTTTGATGCGCCCAAGAAGTTCTTGGTGGGTTACGGTCTCGACTACGCCGAGCAATTCCGACACCTGCCGTACATAGCGAGCTTGAAGGAGTAGGATGGCTGAACGATTGCCGCCGAAGAAACTCGGCTGGGGGATGATGAGCAAGAACCTCATGTTCTGGCTTCTCATCATTCTAGTGTCCCTGGTTTTCTATCAAACGCTAGGGCCGAAGCGGGACGAATATGTAGAGATTCCATATTCGACATTCAGAAACGAGTTGGAGGAAAACAACGTCGCTAGGGTCGAGATCACGAGTGGCAAGTTGGTGAAGGGCGACTTCAAACAAGTCGTTTCTTACCAAAGCCGCGACGTGATGAAGTTCCACACTGTTCTGCCCATACAGGATTCGGAACTGCTGCTTCAGCGTCTCGAGGAAAAAAACGTCACGGTGGGCGCCAAGGAGCCAAAGCAGGGGTTCGGTACGATCTTTCTGCAGCTGTTGCCCTGGGTAATACTGATCGGTCTGTGGATCTTCTTCTTCCGCCAGGTTCAACAGGGAGGCAACCGCGCTTTCTCGTTTGGCAAGTCGAAGGCGAAACTGCTCACTGGTGACACGCCCAAGGTCACATTCCAGGACGTTGCCGGAGCCGACGAGGCAAAGGTCGAGCTAGAGGAAGTGATCGAATTCCTGAAAGATCCGCAGAAGTTCCAGCGACTCGGAGGCAGGCTTCCCAAGGGCGTGCTTCTAGTCGGTCCTCCGGGCACCGGAAAGACCTTGCTGGCCCGGGCAGTGGCAGGCGAAGCCGGCCGGCCGTTCTTCTCCATGTCCGGATCGGATTTCGTTGAGATGTTCGTAGGGGTAGGTGCATCGCGGGTGCGTGACCTGTTCGAGCAGGGGAAGGCCCATGCTCCCTGCATCATCTTCATCGACGAGATCGATGCTGTGGGGCGGCACCGCGGGGCGGGGTTGGGTGGTGGCCACGACGAACGGGAACAGACGCTGAACCAGCTCCTCGTCGAGATGGACGGTTTCGAGTCGAACGAGGGAGTGATTCTGCTGGCCGCGACCAACCGGCCCGATGTGCTCGATCCAGCACTGCTCAGGCCCGGGAGATTCGACCGGCAGATAGTAGTGGACATGCCGGACGTGCGAGGCCGGGAGATGATCCTCAAGGTGCACGTGCGCAAGATTCCGCTGGCCGGGGACGTGAGACTGGAAGTGATCGCGCGGGCCACACCGGGTCTGGCAGGAGCCGATCTCGCCAACATTGTTAATGAATCAGCCCTTCTGGCTGCGCGACGGAACAAGGCGGCGGTCGCTATGGAGGACCTCGAGGACGCGAAGGACAAGGTGATGTTGGGGGTGGAGAGGAAGAGCATGGTGTTGTCGGATGAGGAGCGCAAACTCACGGCATACCATGAGGCCGGACACGCGCTCGTCAGCATTCGGGTACCTGGACTCGATCCTGTGCACAAGGTGAGCATCGTGCCGCGGGGCAGGGCACTCGGACTCACATTCTCCTTGCCGGAAGAAGACCGGCATAATTACACCAAGGAATACATTCACGGTCGACTCGCCATGGCCTACGGCGGACGTGTTGCCGAGGAGTTGATATTCGGTCCTGAGAAGGTCACAACCGGGGCGGCGCAGGACATTCAGCAAGCCACGGAGATGGCGCGCCGCATGGTGTCGCAGTTTGGCATGAGCGACGCCGTCGGCCCCGTTGCCGTTGGCGACCAGGAGCATCAGATCTTCCTCGGGCGCGAGTTCGCCCAACATCGGGATGTGTCTGACAAGACGGCAGAGCTGGTCGACGAAGAGATCAAGCGGATCTTGGGCGAGGCGTACGAGCGGGCCGAGGAAATCCTCAAGGGTGATATAGACACGCTCCACCGCATGGCGGCGGTACTGTTGGAGCGGGAGACGATAGACCGCGAAGAAGTGCAGTTGATAGCCGAAGGCAAGGAATTGCCCGAGCGCCCGGTCGTGCTGCCGGGCGA
>JARRLJ010000167.1:0-4939 GCA_037387025.1 Gemmatimonadales bacterium | reverse complement strand
CGCGGCCGACACTGTTGCGCCTACCGCTAAGGACAACAAAACAGCCGCCACCACAGGTCGCTTCATCACGGTCGTCTCTCCTCTCATCAGCCGTCCAAGTGAAATGAATCTACACCGGTCGGTTACGTCCGCACCTGGATCCCACATACTCAATCGCATCTCTGCTCGTCCTCCTCTCCTGCTCTTCGTCTCTGCCCTTCCTTCGCTTCCCTCATCTGCAGACGTCCTCCATCGTCTTACATAGTCCTATCACCGTCTTACGCAGTCTTACATAATCCTTCCATCGTCTTGAGTCTCCTCCCTTGAACCCACCATTCGAGCCTCATACGTATAGTCAGCAGGAATGTGGTACTTTTGGCATACTCGGATCTGCCATACGTAACTAGTGTGACGGGGCTTTGAACATAGATCGTGGGAGGCAACGACAATGAGGGGACTAGCTTCAACTGCGCTAATAACTGCGCTCTTCGCGCCGCTGGCTGTTTGCGGACAGGAGACCGCAACTCCTGCTCTGAGCGTTCACGCAGCAGCTTTTCAGGGGAATGTTGCGGCCATCCGCCAGCACATCGAAGCGGGTTCGGACCTCAATGCGAAGGACGCATATGGGTCCACTCCTCTGATCGTTGCAGCGGCGTTCGGCAAGAGTGAGGTGGCAAGAGCGCTGATCGATGGTGGGGCTGACCTGAATCTCACAAACAATGATGGTGGAACGGCACTCCACACCGCCGCCTTCCTTTGCCGTACGGAAATCGTAGAGGCGCTGCTGGACGCGGGTGCCAACAAGTATCGGCGGGACAACTTCGCGAATACGCCTTTGGAATCCGTTTCAGACCCTTTCAACGATGTTGAGAGTATCTACGACGATATCGCACAGGGCCTTGCACCGCTGGGTTTGGAGCTGGACTACGTTTACATCAGAGCAACTCGCCCCAAGATCGCTGAGATGCTCCGCACTCGTCCAGAGGAGCTGGATGCGGTTGAATACACACCGCTAGCCGGCGGTGACTGGAAGGTGTCGACGCCTGCAGAGCAAAACCTGGATCCAAGGCTCCTTGCGCAACTCTATCTCGATGCGACGGGATTGCGGACCATCCACGGGCTGCTGGTTATAAAGAACAACCATCTTATAGCCGAGACGTACTTCCATGATTGGTCCGTCGAACAAAAAGCCTTGTTGCAGTCAGCTACCAAGAGTTACACGTCGGCACTGGTGGGAATCGCGCTCGATCGAGGCTGTCTGTCCAGTCTCGATCAGAAGATGATCGATTTCTTCCCGGAGTCTGCCGACCAGATTACCGACTCGAGAAAGAGGCAAATCACGATCCGGGACATGCTGCAAATGCGTGCCGGGTATCCCTGGGAAGAAACCGATCCTGCGCTTTGGGACGCACTCGTATACGGCGAGTATCTTCCTCTGATTGTCGACTTCCCGCTCACACGCGACCCGGGGACCGAGTTCCAATACAGTAACCTGACGTCCCATTGGCTCGGCGTCATCGTGGCGCGTGCGTGCGGTACGGACCTCAAATCATTCGCTGAGGAGCATCTCTTTTCGCAGCTCGACGCAGATGCGGGCGAGTGGATACAGGATAGGGACGGCTACTACATCGGCGCGGCGGAACTCCGGTTTACGGCTCGCGATGCGGCCAAGTTCGGTCTGCTATACCTCAACGACGGTGAGTACCAGGGGAAGCAGGTCGTTCCAGCAGAATGGGTTAGGGAATCATTACAACGCTACTCTGAGCGGGTCAGTTCCGGTGGGATCGAGGCCGGCAAGGTCGGCCGTTACCTGCACGACATCGGGTACGGCTATCAGTGGTGGTCCGCCAGCGCAGGTGACCACGATTTCAACCTCGCCTGGGGACACGGTGGACAGTTCATTGTCTTGCTGGATGAGCTCGACATGGTGGTGGTCGTTATCTCCGATCCGTTTCACCTCCAGCATGATGACGAGTCATGGAGGAACGAGAGGGCAAACATCAACGTGTTGGGCAAGTTCATAGCAGCCCTGCCACAGGGGTGACGTGCACGTAAGTGTTTGACAATCATCTTAACGCAGCAACTGGATCAGACTCGCCGTCCACGAATTTGCCTGCTGCAGCGTCGGCGGCAGATGACTCGGAGCTTCATCGGAAGGCCTCCAGTCACTGCTGACACGCGCACGCTAATCCTCCCGTGGGCCATGTTGATACTATCGTTGTGGGTTCAAGTGATTCTGCAGCACCTGTGATAGGGATGACCAGGTACCGCCCATGAGTGCGTTGGCTAATTCGCGCGGGCTTTCGCCTGTATTCACCAACCAGGCCAGCGCCGCACCGTAGTCGGGAAAGTACAAGGCCGCTGCAGAGTATCCCAAGGATGAGCCACCGTGCCCGATCACGTGGACCCCTAGGAGTTCCGAATAGTCCACGACTCCCAACCCGTACGTGCCACCCTCCGGATCGGGAACGGCGGTCTCGGGATACGTGAGCATCTCAGCCAGGGAGGTGGGAGCTAGCACCGTACGCTCCTGATAGAGTGCATGAATCCAATGAACGAGATCACTCGGAGTGGTGCGGAGTAGAGGATGAGTCAGAGAGGCGATCCACGTGCAGGGTGTGCCCCACAGATCGTCGAGATCACCGTCCTGATCAACGTCCACCATGGGGTGGGCAACAGCAAATCGGGCGGGAGGTGGTTCGCCCATGCTCATGACCGTGTGCCTTAGACCAAGGGGCTCGAGGAGGTAGCGCTCGATCAATGCTGGAGCGGATATTCCCGCGACTTCGTCGATGATGGCCGTCAGCAAGAGATAGTTCGTGCTGGAGTAGTGCTGCACTGTGCCGGGAGGACCGTACGGCTCGAGCACGAATGTTTCGAACACATCCTCCGGAATCCAATGCTTCGTGTAATCGACATCGGAGCCTATCCAGGGGAAATCTGGATGTTCGAAGACGTTGAACAACCCGCTGGTGTGGTTGAGGAGCTGGCGAACGGTGATTCCGCTGGGGACGTTGCGATAGGGCGGCAGCCACCGGGAGATCGAATCGTCCAGAGCGAGCTTGCCTTGCTCGACCAGTTTCAGGACGAGCGCAGCCTCGAAATTCTTTGCTACGCTCCCCGCGTCAAACAGCATGTCCGGAGTCACAGGTACACCGCGGTGGGAATTGCCACTGACCCCGGACCAGATCTCATACCCGGGCACGATCACGGCTGCGGAGATACCCAGATCGTGATCTCTTTGACCCTCCTGAAGTGCCCGATCGAGAGCGTCCTGCAATTCTTGGGCAAATGGCAGATCCGGCAGGGTTCCCCGCTGTTGGGATGCCCTGGGCGTTCCAGAGCAGGCCACTAAATTCGGAATGACTGCGAGTAACAACAGCATCAACACGGTCTGCCGCTTCATCTTCCTTCATCTCTCTTGCGGGTTGCGTGAAGCCGGGCCCCAACGAACCCTAGTTACCAAACCACGCCATCCACAATACCGCACCTGCTGTGCCGTCCATCGTGGGCTCGTTGGTGGAATAGTCTCCGATGTCGTCGTGATAGACCACGTAATCGTTCTGGAACTCGGCGAACTCATCGGGAGAGTAGAGCGTTATTCCCAGCAAGCTCGCGTAGATTGACCGGAGAACGGGGCCATCGACCAGCCCCCCCGGCACCTCGCGTTTGGTTAGTGCCCACACAGAGGTGTGGACGTCATCCGGGTACTCACCGTTGCGCGGGATCCCCGTGAACATCGACGTGCCCCACGGGTTCACACCCAATAGCCAATCGCGTTGCCGTAGCATGAAGTCGTGATACTGTGTATCGCCCGTCATCGTCTCGTACAACAAGATCTGAGTGATGAGCGCAGTGGTCAGGTTGTTCGAGCACCAAATGAACGGCACACCGACACCGTACGGGTTTGTGCGGCCACGTTCCATCGTCCGTTCGATGCCGTCTCGATAGTAGCCCGCGAGCGTATCCTGAAACGCGGCATCGACGAGTGGGTAGAGCGCAGAGTGCCCAACGTTGACGAACGGGTAGTACTCGTAGTGCTCGGCCGTGTCACGCTGCATCCATGAGGTAGCCCCCGCCATGCGCGCATAGCGAATGGCGTCTTGCAGGTATTCAGGCTCATCCGTGGCCTTGAACAATTCCGCAGCGCCCCACTCCATGTCATCGGCCCAAGTCCGTTCGCTGTATCGTTATGGTGCACAGTACGAGTTGCCCTGCTTGTAGCCCTCGTTGCGCTTGCCCATGGCGTAAACCTCTTGACCGGCGCGGAGGCTCTTCAGGGCAAACGCCGAGTCACCAACCGCGCCGATCCAGAGGCGGTATCCCATCGCCATCGCTGCCGCGAACCGCCCGGCCAGGTTCGCAATTCCTGTCGCCTCGCTCTTGTAATCAGCTAATCCCTGTGGACTTCCTGTGGCGAAGTAAGCTGCGCGGTAGGTGTTTGGACCCCATCCATAGTCCGAGTTGTCTTCGTCCGGCATTTTCCAACCGACGTGATCGCGATCGTCTGCGACCTGATGGATCAGCTCGTTCGCCGCCGGGTGCATCTTGTGCAGCCAATCGAGGCCCCATTTCGCTTCGTCCAGCACGTCGGGAATTCCGTTAGGGCCCGGTTGCCCCAGCCGGTTGGTGGCGTCGACAAAACGATCGCCGGCCAGCTCGTACGCCAATAGCATTCTGGCGGTGGCGTTGCTGCCCGTAATCAGGTACTTGAGCTGATCTCCGGCGTCGTGCCAGCCACCCGACACGTCGACAAAGGTTGAGTCCGGCATGGGACCGTAAAAGCTCCGGCCGTCGCGCTGGTGGCAGACCATATCGAGGAACGGATTGTATCCGCAGCGCTGCTGCCGCATGAATCCGAGTAGGTCCTCGTGTGCTTTGCCATATGCATCGCGCCCGATCGCGAACGTCGGTGTGCGGTAGTCTCCCACCCGTAGGTAGTAGCGGCCCGGGACATCGA
>JARRLJ010000166.1:0-7029 GCA_037387025.1 Gemmatimonadales bacterium | reverse complement strand
CACTCGGCGTCGATTCGAGCGTCTGGTACAACAGCGTGATCCGGGGTGACATGGCGCCAATAAGCATCGGCAACGAAACTAACATCCAAGATCTTTCAGTGCTCCACGTCGACGAAGGCCTGCCCTGCGTAGTCGGTAATCGCGTGGGGGTAGGCCACCGCGCGATTCTCCACGGATGTAGGGTGGAAGACGAATGCCTTATCGGAATGGGGTCCGTGCTGCTGAACCGTGTCCGAGTAGGCACCGGATCTGTAGTCGGTGCGGGATCTCTCATCACGGAGGGCACTCAGATACCTCCGAACTCGGTGGTACTAGGGGTTCCTGCCCGGGTAGTGCGAGGGGTGGATGATAAGCTCAGGGAGCGGATTCGGCAGACGTGGGAACACTATGTGGAGCAGGCCAGGCGACACGCCGCCGGGATGGTGCGCAGACACAACACGTAGTTGATACCACGTTTGTGATGTGGAACTTGATTTCCACTGCCGGCGCGCCAATTGTGAATCTACTTGCGCCGTATGCCTAACTGGCTACCTTGAGCCACCGCCTCGCAGTTGGTAATGGCTGCAGGTTTGTCCCTCTGTTCGTTTAGATTTCGATTGTTCAACAACACGTAACCGCTCGATGTAGGGCAGGAGCTGTCATGGGCCGTCCCGGCGAGTCGCAGAGTCACGCGGCGCTCCAACTTTCGGACAACGCGATAACCGTCCTCCGGCGCAGGTATCTAATCAAGGATGAGCAGGGCCGACCTACGGAAGAACCAGAGGACCTGTTCTGGCGAGTCACGAAGACAATCGCGTCCGCAGATGCCCGGTATGGCGCGAGCGAAGGTGCTGTGGAAGCTATTGCCGAAGCGTTCTATGAACTGATGGCGACCCGCGTGTGGATGCCCAACAGCCCCACACTCATGAACGCCGGACGTCCGCTGGGACAGCTCTCAGCGTGTTTCGTGCTACCGGTGGAGGATTCGCTGTCCAACGGTAGGAGCGGTATCTACGACACGCTTCGGAACATGGCCCTGGTGCACCAATCCGGGGGCGGAACGGGGTTCTCGTTTTCGCATGTGCGGCCCAAGAACGACGTCGTGCGCTCCACGATGGGAGTGGCGTCTGGACCAGTGTCGTTCATGTCGCTGTATGATTCCTCTACTGAAGTCGTGAAACAGGGCGGAACCCGTCGTGGCGCCAACATGGGAATACTGCTGGTTGACCACCCTGATATCCTCGAGTTCATCACTTGCAAGGACGACACCACCAAGATCACCAACTTCAACATATCCGTTGCCTTGACGGATGCCTTCATGCAGGCTGTGAAGAACAACGAGAACTATGATCTCATCCATCCACGCTCGGGAGAGGCAGTTGGGCAACTGGGCGCGTGCGATGTATTTGACAAGGTGGTACATGGAGCTTGGAAGACCGGCGAGCCTGGTGTCTTCTTCATAGATGAAGCGAACCGCTACAACCCTGTTCCGCACATGGGCAAATATGAAGCTACTAACCCTTGCGGCGAGCAGCCCCTCCTTCCGTATGACGTATGCAACCTTGGCTCGATCAACATCGGATTGTTCGTAAAGGATGGTGCCGTAGACTGGGATGGCCTGCGGCGGGCGGTACACCTGTGCACGCACTTCCTGGATAACGTGATCGATACCAACCGTTACCCCCTGTATGAGATCAACGATCTGGCGCAGCGCATTCGCAGAGTAGGTCTAGGCATCATGGGTTGGGCAGACTTCCTCATCAGGCTCGGCGTGCCGTATGACTCGGAAGATGCCATCGAATGGGCGCGGAGGTTGATGAAGTTCGTCGATGAAGAAGCCAAGGTCGAGAGCGAACGGCTCGCCGAACAACGCGGGGTCTTCCCTGAGTGGGAACGCAGCATCTGGGGGCCCGATGAGACCTGCGTGCGTGACTCATCAGGCCAACGGATCCGTCCAATGCGTAGGCTGCGTAATTGCAATCTCACTACCGTAGCTCCCACGGGCACGATCTCGATCATCGCCGGCAGTTCTTCGGGGATCGAGCCGCTGTTTGCGGTTGCCTTTATGCGCAACCAGGCTGGTGTGCTCATGCCAGATGTTAACGAAGTGGCAGCGAGTGTTCGTGACCGCACACGATGTGAGTCCCGAGTGCCATATCAAGATGCAGGCGGCATTCCAAGAGTTCACTGATAGTGCCATCAGCAAGACCTGTAACTTCCCCAACGAGGCCACCGAAGAGTACGTCCGCCAGATCTATGAGCTGGCTCATGACCTGAAATGCAAGGGAGTGACCGTCTACCGGGATGGAAGCAGGGAGATGCAGGTACTATCGGCTGGCTCTACAGCCAAGAAGGTGCAGGAGCAGAAGGATGCGGTACCTGCAGCCGAAGGGCGCCCGTCGGGTGAAGTCACCGAACTCAAGGCCACAATAGCAGAGCTCGAGGCGGAACTCGCGCGGACTAGAAAGCACTTGCACGACGTAGAAGCTGAGAACCTCCAGCGTAGGGCGAAGCGTTCGCGACCAGAACTGCTAAAGGGATCAACGCGCCGGGTGGAAACCCCGCTCGGCACGCTGTACGTGACGATAACCGAAGATGATAAAGGGCAGCCATTCGAGATATTCATGTCACTCGGCAAGGCCGGCGGTGCCCTCATGGCGGATGTGGAGGCTATCGGTCGGCTGGTCTCATTGGGGCTCCGCTCGGGCATTCCGATGCGGGAGATCCACCGGCAGCTGCGCGGTATCTCTTCGGACCGCGTTACGGGACTCGGACCGAACAAGGTCCTTTCCGTCCCGGACGCAATCGGTATTGCGATGGAGAAATGGATGCAGGGCAAGCAGGGAATCCAGCAAGATCTTCTCCAGGATGCGGAGACCCGCGACGACTCACCTGTACCCGTGGGGACCAAGACCGCGGGCGCCGACGGGGCGCTCATCTTCGAGTTCCAAGTGCGGGATACAAACCAGCTAGCGGGTGCCTGCCCGGACTGTGGATCGCAACTCGAGTTCGCCGAGGGATGCGTGAAATGCCACGTGTGTGGCTACAGCGAGTGTGGTTGACCAGCGGCGACGGTGGGAATTGAAAGAAGGCGACCTCGACTTCTAGGTCGCCTTCTTCATTTGGGTTGCCTGAGGCGGACTGAGGTACGCAACCACACCAATCGGCTACGCCGCCTGCTCCATCGCATTGCTGTATTTGCCGTAGCGCGCTGCGCCAACGCACCGTGCGCGGTGGTAGTAGGCCTCCTGGCCGGCGGCGACGTTTGCCGCCTTTCCTTCCCATGCCCTGAGGGCCTCCTCTTGCAGCGCCCTGCCGTACGAAAAGCTGAGTTGCCAGGGATGGCCGCCCATCGCGTTCATGGCATTTAGGTGCTGGGTAGCTACCACTGAGCTCTGCCCGCCTGACAGGAAGACTATGCCCGGTACTGCCGCTGGGACTGACCGCGTCAGGCATCGGACAGTCGCTTCAGCTACCTCCTCTACTCCAGCCTGCCGGGGGCAGTCCTTGCCGGAGATCACCATGTTCGGTTTGAGTACCATCTCTTCCAGCACCACGCGGTGCGCCATCAGGTGGAAGAACACATGGTTGAGGGTTATCTCGGTTACCTGCTCGCACCGTTCGATAGGGTGGTCACCGTCCATCAAGACCTCTGGTTCAACTATCGGTACCAGGCCTACCTCCTGGCTCAGCGCCGCATAACGAGCCAGCGCATGAGCATTTGCATCGATGGCGAAACCGCTCGGGATTCCATCACCGATTGCGATAACGGCCCGCCATTTCGTGAACTTCGCCCCAAGGTTGCGGTACTCGGCCAGCCGGTCCCGCAAGCCATCCAATCCCTCGGTGATCGTCTCACCCGGGAACCCGGCCAGCTTCTTGGCGCCCTGATCGACCTTGATTCCAGGAATGACCCCGATGCTGGACAAGAGGTCGGGAAACGGAGTCCCGCTTTTCGTTTTTTCGCGTAGGGTCTCGTCGAACATGATGACGCCGCTCACGAACTCCTCTATCCCCTTGGTCGTGAACAGCAGTTCACGATACGCGCGGCGGTTCTCTTCGGTTGATTCTAGGTTTATGCTGTCGAAGCGCTTCTTTATGGTGGGAGTGCTCTCGTCCGCGGCCAGGATGCCCCGGCCCGGAGCCACCATGTCTTGCGCGATGGATTTCAAACCGTTGGATGTCATTGTCACTAAACCTCGGTTGATCGTTGGTCTTCCTGCGGCCACCTACGAAAATAGGCGGTTGGGGTTCGTTCTGCTACCGAGGAGCAAACCCCTGTATGATGGTGACAGAATGGGCCTGCGGTACGGCCTTTGGCCTCGCGTCGTTTGAAGGACGTTACTATATTGGCGCGGCAGATCATCACGGGGAGAAACCGATGTCGCCGAGCAAGTGGGCGCGTGTGACTCAGGCGGAAGCATATGGGTTACGGCGTGGTGCATGGTATCCGGTGGTCAGCAACTCCAACTCGACAACCGTCGTATTGGACGTGAACAAGTCTAATAGGCCGGTAAACCGTGCCCACTTGGAGTTCAGCGGGGAGCCGCCCAATAAATGGAGCGTGGTGCAGAGATCCCCAGAAGACCGAGCGGCAAAGCGCGCTAGCGACCGAGAGCTCGGGCCCGTATACGGTGTTTGCCCGGAGTGTCGTGAGAGGACCATCATAGAGGAAAGAGTGCCGAGTCTGGCATGCCCTTCCTGCGGCTCGGAACACGAGGTCGACTGGGACAACCCCTGTTGATCCGCCCCTCTGGTTCCGCGCGGGCGGAATACTGAAGCAAGCGGTTAGGGGGAGGACAACGCCGGGAGCCTAGAGGGCTGCGCTGTTCTCCCCTCCTTCCGTTCCTTCACCTCACCTATATTACCCCCCCATGGCTACAGTATCGCGCAGGCCCACGGTGACAACTTGGATTGACAAGGTTCCGGTTGGTTCTGGCCACCCGGTGGTGGTGCAGTCCATGACCAACACCGATACATCGGATGTCCAAGCAACGGTCGAACAAATAGCGGCGCTGGCGAAAGCCGGCAGTGAACTAGTGCGGGTCACCGTAAACAACGACGCAGCAGCTCGAGCGGTTCCAGAGATTCTTTCGCAACTGGAAGCACGTGGCACCGATGTTCCCATCATCGGGGACTTCCATTACAACGGCCATCTCTTGCTCACTAAGTACTCAGAGTGTGCACGAGGCCTGGCCAAGTATAGGATCAACCCAGGGAACGTTGGCCAGAAGCGGAGAGACGAGAATTTCACGACGATCGCGGAGGTGGCGATCGAAAACCAAAAGCCCGTGCGTATCGGAGTGAACTGGGGGTCGCTCGACCAAAACCTTCTCACCGAACTCATGGACGAGAACGCGAAGGCCGACAATCCGCTCGACGCTCGAGAAGTCATGCTGCAGGCGATGGTGGAGAGTGCAATGCGGTCCGCAAGTTTGGCTGAGGAAGTGGGCCTGTCTCGCGATCGCATTATCCTGTCTGCCAAAATGTCGCAGGTGCAGGACCTGGTGGACATCTATCGTAAGCTCTCTCCGCTCTCTGACTATCCTTTTCACCTGGGGCTGACGGAAGCCGGAATGGGTGCCAAGGGAATCGTGGCAAGTGCAGCGGGTCTCGCGATACTGCTGCAAGAGGGTATCGGTGACACGATACGGGTCTCGCTTACACCCGCGCCGCAGGGTGATCGAGCCGAAGAAGTCCGTGTTGCGCAGCAGGTACTGCAGACGCTGGGCCTCAGGAGCTTCCTGCCGCAGGTCAGTGCCTGTCCGGGATGTGGAAGGACCACCAGCACGTTCTTCCAAGAAATGGCTGACGAGATCGAGACATATCTTCGCGATCAGATGCCTGCATGGAAGGAACGGTACCCAGGGGTGGAACAGATGCGAGTAGCGGTGATGGGATGCGTAGTCAACGGACCGGGCGAATCCAAACATGCGGACATCGGGATTTCGTTGCCGGGAACGGCTGAGGCGCCAAAGGCCCCCGTATATGTAGATGGGAAGCTGTCGGTCACGCTGAAGGGCGATAGCATAGTTCAGGAGTTCATCGGTATTCTGAATGAATACGTGCAGGGTAGATACCGGCAATTCCAGTCTGGGAACTGAGTGACTGACTCACCCGAGCTGGAACGCGCCGTAGCTGTGTTGGTAGCTGCCAAGCGCTTAATAGCCGTGACTGGAGCAGGCATGTCGCACGATTCAGGAGTGCCAACGTTTCGAGATGCCCAGACCGGCTGGTGGGCTCGCTACGATCCTCAAGAGCTTGCGACCGAGACCGCGTTCCGTAGGCATCCGGCTCGAGTCTTCGGCTGGTATCTGTCCCGCTGGGAGAAGATTCGTGACGTGGATCCTCATCCGGGATACGATGCTCTCGTGCGCTTGGAGATGGCCTTCGAGGAGCTTCTCGTCGCCACGCAGAACGTCGATGGGCTGCACCGGAGGTCAGGCAGCAAGAACGTCGTCGAGCTGCACGGGTCCCTAGCTGCTTTTCGGTGCCTCGATTGCGGGCATCCGTACGACTCGGCCAAGCTGGAGGGACTGCGGGCAACGGAGGGTGAAGTGGAGCCGCCTCGGTGCACGGTTTGCGGCAGTCCGGTCCGTCCGGGGGTGGTATGGTACGGCGAGGTTCTTCCAGTAGAGGCCGTTCAAAGGGCCTGGGCCGCGGCGAGCATGTGCGATGCGATGCTCGTGGTGGGGACCTCAGCTTTGGTCTATCCAGCAGCCGAGCTTCCGGAGATCGCTATGCAGAGAGGGTGTCCCGTCGTTGAGGTCAACCCGGATGCCACTCCGCTGACACCTCGTGTGGATGTTTGGCTGGAAGAGCGTGCCGCGGAGGCTCTGCCGGCCCTTGCTGATCGATTGATTGGATAAGGCTATTGTGACGACATACGACCCGCGCTTTCGTCGAACCAAAATAGTCGCGACGCTCGGACCCGCCTCGTCCGACGAGACGACCGTGCGGAGAATGATCGAGGCGGGTGTAAACGTGGCCCGCATCAACAGTGCGCACGGCACTGCTGCTGGCCGCGCGACGGTGATCGACACTGTTCGC
>JARRLJ010000165.1:0-4965 GCA_037387025.1 Gemmatimonadales bacterium | reverse complement strand
ACCAGCTGAAGCGCAAAGAAGAGGCCGCACCTCCACCTCCGGACAAGAAAGACTGTCCTTTCTGTTGCTCAACTGTAGCCATCAAGGCCACACGCTGTCCGAGCTGCACCTCCGAGCTACAGGCAGCGTAGCAAACTCCATCCAATCTGCATGGAGGATCTCATGAAACCCGCATTCCGCCTTACGATCACCGGATTGGCACTGTCTCTATCGGCGACCGCGCCAATCTTTGCCCAGAGCAACGCGGATTCGGAGGATTCTGGATTCACGATGGCCTTGACCGGGGACGCTATCATTACGCGAAAGCTCTCGGCCTACGACGAGCCCTGGTTCTTGGCGCTGATCGAGCTGATGCGGGATGCGGATGTGGCCTTCACTAACCTGGAAGTGTTGTTCCACGACTATGAGTCGTACCCGGCCCACGAAAGCGGTGGAACATGGATGAGAGCAGATCCGGCGCTGGCCAAGGAGTTGGCGTGGGCCGGCGTGGACCTGGTTTCCAGAGCCAACAACCACTCCGGCGACTACAGCGTTCACGGTCTTCGGTTGACCACTCGATATGTGGATGAAGCAGGGTTGGTACAAGCGGGAGTTGGCGAGAGCCTAGCGGAAGCTCGCGAGGCCAAATTCCTGGAAGTAGCCGGTTCCAGGGTAGCGTTGGTCTCCGCGGCATCAACTTTTCCGGGCCATGCACGCGCCGGGAAGAGCCGGGGCGACATACCGGCACGACCCGGATTGAGCCCGCTGCGCCATACTACTACACGTATTACCACGGCGGACCAACTCCTACGGCTGCAAAAGCTCCTGCGTGAACTGCAAGTCACCGCCCGTGGTGACAGCTCTCGATTGCGGGCTCTCGGCACAACTTTCGTGGTCGGTGATGCGCCGGGAGTTCGCACCGCGCCGAACCCCGATGACCTGGCCGAGATATCAGCCGTGGTCAGCAACGCCAGTAGGCTCAGCGACTACACGATAGTGAGTCTGCACGGGCATGAGAGCGCTGGCAATCAGAATTCGGTTCCAGCCGAGTTCATAGTCACGTTTGCTCGGGCAATGATCGATGCCGGGGCCGATGTTGTCGTCGGACATGGCCCGCACGTGCTGCGGGGCATCGAGATCTACCGAGGCAAACCGATCTTCTACAGTCTGGGCGACTTTATCTTTCAGAACGAGACTCTGGATCGGTTGCCGTACGAAAACTACGAACCATACGAGTTGGGACCCGACAGCCACGTGGCCGATTTCAACGATGCCCGCTACGACTTGGATCGGCGCAGTTTCCCGGCAAACCGAGAGATCTGGGAAGCGGTAGTCGCAGCACCCCGCTGGCAGGGCGAAGAACTCGTCGAACTCGTATTACACCCGATAAGCCTCGGATTCGGTCAGCCGAGATGGGTGCGTGGCAGACCCATGCTGGCGACCGGTGAACTCGCTGAGAAGATCATCGAAGACATCCGGGTGCGGTCAGAACGCTTCGGAACCGAGATCGAGTTCAGGAATGGGGTGGGCAGAGTGAAGCTCAAGTGAGCTGAGCACACCTGCTTGCGACCTATAAACCAATTTGGAGCTCACCCTGTCACCACGCCGGGTGGTCACCTAATTGTCTGAGCCAGGAAGCGCTGCAGTCTGCTCCACGCGTCTGTCGCTGGCGCTTCACGGAGTTCACGATCCTCATCTACCCGCAACCAGAACCCGTGGTTAACAGCATCGTAGACATGGATGTCATTCTCTATCCCGATCGAATCGAGCGCCGCCGCGAAGCGCTCAACTTGATCCGGTGGAATCCCCTGATCCATCTCGGCAAAAGTCCCGTAGACCGGGTGATCTAGCCTTGCCAGCTCGGCAGGGTCTTCTATTAGCGAACCGTAGAAGATCGCCGTGGCATCGTGCTGCTCGCCACCAAGGGCGTAGCTCAGCGCAATGCCACCGCCAAAACACCAGCCCATGACCCCCACCTTACCGGTGACATCAGGACGATTTCTGAGAAATCGCTGTGCCGCATCCAGGTTCGCAATGACCATATCCATGTTCGCTTGCGTCTCCTGAACGAGCGCCATGTTTTCATCACGATTGCTGCCGGTACGGCCGCGGTAGAGATCGGCTGCGAGGGCCACGTATCCTTCATCTGCGAACGCGTCAGCCACCTGACGGACGCGATCTGCCAGCCCGTTCCACTCGTGAATAAGGATCAACGCCGGAAAGGGTCCGTCACCCTCGGGAACCGCAAGGTACCCGCGTGTCTCGGCATCGCCCTCCATATATGTGACCGCCTGACCTTGCGGCGGTAGCGCTTCACCAAGGATTGCGTCGGGGATCGACGAGGTAATCGGCTCTTCAGCCGCTCGATCCCCTGACGTGCACCCAATGATGGCAGTGAGTAGCATCGGAAAGCAACGGGAGTGATAGGACATCAGTGAATTGCCTCCAGTTTTGCGGGGTCCGCGAATGCCGAATACAAAACAGGAATGCTGAAGCAGATACTTCGTCATTCCTTGTTCGGCGTTCGGACTTCTCTTTCCCCTAGGTCCGTAGCGCGCGAACTATACCAAGTAATCCCCATGTTGGCCAGAGGCGAGGAGAATGCAGAGTGCGGAGAGAAGAGTCAGAATGCAGAATGCAGAACGCAAATTCGGGGAGCAGGGTGCCTGCAACTGCGTTGATTGTTAACTCCACTCGGCTATGGCGAATTGCTCGATCTTGCCCACCTTTTCATCGATTCCACGGGAGGTCAAGTAGCGCCTGCCCAAGTCAGTACGGTCTGGTGCCCCAGCCAGCCTGAATCCCGATTTCTCCAGGAACGGCTCCAACTCCCCATCCCGTACGCCCCACCGCAACGGCTCGCCTACCAACATCAGGGATGCTCGAACCACACCACTCAGTCTCCCCATATGTGGCCGCCCCTTTTTGTCTGCTCGTACATACGAGAAGATCAACCGACTACCGGGCCCGCAGGTGCTCTTGATCTCTTTCAGGAACGAACTTACTTCGGATTCATCTAAGTACATCAGTACGCCTTCCGCCACAGCCACCGATTTCACGTCGGATTGCCAACAACTAAGGGATCCCAACAATTCGCTGAGACTGCTAGCAGCCAGATCAGCACCGACCATGTGATGATTGTCGTGATCCATTCCCAAACGGTGTAGTGCATCTGCCCGTCGCTGCACAGTGGGTTTCGTATCCACCTCCACCACCGTTACATCTGGAAAGGTCTGCGCCATTCTGAGCCCAAGTGTATCGAAACCGGTTCCTACAACGAGCAATTGCCGAGCTCCCTCACTCAGAGCTGCCTTGGCCTCATCATCCACGAACCGTTTGCGCAGTGTTAGACGCCATAACTCACCGCGCCCGAGCCACCGCACCGTATAGTCAATCGAACGCTGGTACCACTCGCTCTCGAACAGCCGTAACATCCACGGCTTGAGTACACCCGCGTCCAGACACAATCGCTCGACCGAATCGGCTGCTCCCTTCGGTAACAACTCGGCGTACTTGGGATCACGGGCTACGTATACGAGTCCGCGCGCGATCTTGGCTGCCGTGTGGCTAGGCCGATTGCGTCTGCTCAGCGACGGCTTGGTCTCGTCGTGGCTACTTGTCATGCGATCAAGAATCGCCTCCCTGGCTACCACAAATGTCGCTAGCGTATGGAATACGAACTATGAACGGCTACCAAGCAACGTGGCGAGCCTACGATTGGCTGCATTGAGAACGGCGCGGACAGCAGCGTCTCCGGCATCATCCCTGATTCGACACACTCCTACCGAGAACTGGTGGTTGGCAGCAGTATCTACCGCAACGGCAGCAACCGCCAGATCCTCGCCGCTCGACGATACCGGTTGGCAACTCAAGTATTCGAATGACGTCCTGGTGTGTGCCGCCAAAGCCTCGAGCGCTTCGCACGCCGCTCTAGCAGCGCAGCTAAATTCCGTGTTTTGGAGAACGGCATCATCGGCTGATCCACGGTACTTCTCTCCACTCCACTCCAGTTCTACCGAGGCTCGAAGCCTGTTCTCAGGAAGCTCTTCGAAGGTGAGGTTCGAAAACTTCACTCGCCGCGGTGTTGTCACGATGCCCGTCCCTTTCCTGTGATCGCTCTACCTCAGCAGTCAGTATCGTGACTGTTTTCTCGTGTCTTCCCTGTCACGGTATCTGACCCACCGTCAGCTATGGACTCGCTGCCCGCTGCGGTTGGTCGATCAACCAGTGTTTGAACCATGACCGCATCCGCTCCAACCGATCAACCAGCAGCCATGGTTCACCTGTGCGCGATAAGCCGTGTGAGGAACGGGGGTAGCGCACCATCTCAACGGGAACACCTCTCCTATTCAACGCCATAAACCATTGCTCAGCGTCTCCAATGGGCGTTCGGTAATCGTTCTCGCTCTGGATGATAAGCGTTGGCGCCGTCACATTCTCAACGTAGGATATCGGCGAAAGCCGCCGATACAGTTCCCGTTGCTCCCACGGCGGGCCGTAGAAGGCCCAATCCGTTAGACCCTGAGCGTCTGAGTCACCGTACCAGCTCTCCCAATTGGCGATCGAGCGACTCGTCACCACAGCACTGAATCTGTCCGTGGTTGAGCTGAGCCAGTTGCTCATGAATCCGCCATAGCTACCACCGGATACACCGATCCGCTCGGCGTCGATATCCGGATACTTTGCTATCGCCGCCTCCACACCAGCCAGGTAGTCTTCACTGTCCACTTCACCCCAGGCGCCTTGCGTCGCCCACTGATATGCCTGCCCGTATCCGGTAGACCCACGAGGATTGGTGTAGACCACAAAAAATCCGGTGTTCGATAGCACGTGGAACGTCTGGAAGAAGGTGTTGCCGTAGGCGCTGTACGGGCCACCGTGGATCTTCAAGATCATCGGGTACTCGCGACCCGCTTCGTACCCCACCGGTTTGATGACCCACCCTTCGATCTCGGTACCGTCCGCAATATTCCAGGTGAGGCGCTC
>JARRLJ010000164.1:0-4968 GCA_037387025.1 Gemmatimonadales bacterium | reverse complement strand
CCCCGTGATTCGGTCGAAGTTCCCGAGGGAGCGCAGGTGATCGACGTATCGGGCAAGACCGTCCTCCCTGGTTTCGTAGATACCCATTACCACGCGCAGTGGCTCGTTCCGGAGATTCATATCGAGCAGACGTGGCAGTACCTCACGAATCTAGCTTTCGGGGTGACTACAACTCGTGATCCCCAGACCGGTACGACCGACGTTCTGAGCTATCAGGATAGGGTCGAAACCGGGGGCATGATTGGACCGCGGATATATTCGACTGGCCCTGGGGTGTTCATCACAGAAAACATCCGCGATGACGACCAGGCGAAAGACGTTCTCAAGCGCTACAGTGAGTATTACGACACCAAGACGCTCAAGATGTACATGTCGGGGAACCGGCAGCAGCGCCAGTGGATTATCCAGGCGGCAAAAGAGTTGGAATTGATGCCGACAACGGAAGGTGGACTCGATTTCAAACTAGAGCTCACTCATGCAATAGACGGGTACTCGGGTATAGAGCATTCTTTGCCTGTAGCACCGATCTACGATGACGTTGTCGAGTTGCTCAAGGCATCGCAGACCACCAACAGCCCGACGCTGCTCGTCTCGTACGGCGGACCGTTCGGGGAGAACTACTTCTACACACGCGAGAACGTGCACGATGATGCAAAGCTGAGGCGGTTTGTTCCACATGCCAGCATCGACGCAAGGAGCCGGCGGCGCGGTCCCGGCGCGGGCGGCAGTCCGGGGCAAGCGGGTTGGTTCCTAGATGAGGAGTACGTCTTTCCGAAGCACGCGGAGTTCGTCAAGAAGTTGCTGGAAGACAGCGCACGTGCGGCTGTGGGTAGTCACGGTCAGTTGCAGGGACTTGGCTATCACTGGGAGATGTGGGCGATGGGTTCCGGCGGAGCGTCAAATCACGACATCCTTCGTGCCGCAACGACATACGGTGCTGAAGCAATCGGATTGGGAAAGGACCTCGGCTCAGTGGAGGCAGGAAAGCTGGCCGATATCCTGATTTTGGAAGAAGACCCTCTAACAGATCTGCGCAACACTGTGAAGATCCAATACGTGATGAAGAACGGCCGGTTGTACGATGCCAATACGCTTGCCGAAGTGTGGCCCAGGCAACGTGACTTGCCCAACCCGCCGTGGAGGAATCTCGGCCCAGGGGACGTAGCGGCCGGGATCAGACAGTAGTTGGGAGAACGCAGGAGACAGTGAAAAACCCCGGGCGAAGGTCCGGGGTTTTTCGTTATGACCTTGGAGCGGATGGGTTGCCGGCTACGGGCTGGCGGTCGACAGGTGAATCCCCAATCGCACCTGAAACCACGTGGTGGATCGATCGGAGCTATCGTAGGGGATCTCAGGTGGGCTGCAATTGCTGCCGAATTCATCGTAGAACGGAGGGTAACATGCGTAGCCTGGGGGTCTGGTAGAGCCTTCGCAGCGCACGACCGTTTCTGGAAGTGGCGTTCCAGGCTCTAGCTCTTGAATGCAATCGTACCAGTTGAACTCGCCCGTGAAGACATAGTCGCCCAGCGCTGCCACCCCGAAACTGAATGCAACTTCGAGCGCTACCTGAGGCGTCAGCCGGTAGGCCGCGCCCAAACCGCCTCCCAGGGAACGTCCCGACGCCTTGAGTTCGGCCCCCGGTTGGTCGACCCCTTCCTGGACGTACGCTATCCTTGCCGAGACGAACGGAGCCCAGTGTGAGGATAACCTCAGCGCTACGAACTTCGGTTCAAGGAAGAAACTAGTCAATCTGTAGCGCGGACTGGCCTGCTCGATGTCATGTGTGGAAACATGTATCCCCGCTCCTAGGAACACACCAAAGGAGGTTCCGTAGCGAAGGTTGCCTCCATAACCAATTGAGTTCTTTATTGCGCTGCTACTATTGCCCAACTGACCGTTGAATCCGGCCGAAAGAACGATACCAATGCCTGGCTGCACCGCCCAGACGCCGGCGTCTTGATTCGATTGATCACCTTGCTCGTGTCGCCCGGCTGTTGTTTCTGGTGGCACAGTGGACTGAGCGGCCGAAATAGCCAAAGGAAGTGCCACGAAGAGCGAGGCCGCGCGGGCAACTTTGCCTGGTTCCATTGCGAGATTATAGCAGCAGCTAACCAGCCAGGACAACCTCGCTGAGAACGGCACGCCCGGTCCGAGGTCGGGAATTGACGACCTTCACTGTGGCTTAACTGTTTCTTCAGATGCGGGGCAGGGAATTGGGGGACACCGTCGACTGGCAAACGCTCAGGTTCACGGAGGCCATGCGCCATGTTGAGTATCCTCGCCAGTCTCGTCTGTCTTGGTATAGCTCCGTTGAGCATCCAAGGTGCAGGCGAAATCCGTTTCGTCGAAACCAGCGTCGACCTCAGGAGCGACGGATCAGCGGTAGTGTTGTACACCGTCCAGTGGGCAGTGCTCAGGGGAGAGCTCCACGGATTCTACTTCGAGGGAAACGACCGCCTCCAAGTGGAGATGGTGTCTGACAACTCTTATGCCGTGGACAGCGAGGGCGGGCGTTATGACTTGTCTATATCACTGGTTTCTCCGGGACGATGGGACGTCGTTCTGGCAGATGGGCAGGGTGTTTCCTCCGGGTCGGTCACCTACGTCTTTGCCTTTGCAACCAATTTCGTAACGGCGGGGTACCTGGCACCTACGACCGCCGAGGATGGACGCCGCCTCGCAGTATTCAACTGGTCACCGGTTGCGTGGGATGAAGCGGGGAACCAGGACCACTATACTCTGAGCATCCTCACTCCGCATGTATTGGATTCCGGAGTAGATCCACGTCAGTACGTCGAGGCTGGTGGGCTAGTCCTGACCGAGCCGTGGGTCAACGAGAAGTTCCTAATTGACTATCAACGCGGCGAAAGCGACCGGCTCCGTCTCGTATTCCACAGAGACAGGCCCGGGAACCGCTACGACATGCGGACGCAGATCTACCTTCCGGCGGATTGGTTCTCGCTGGCAGGTGTTGCCGAGGCACCACCTCCGAGGTCGGGCGGACTGCATCCGGCGAATTGGTACATCGGTGGCGCCGTGATCGTATTGGCGGGCTTGTTCTTCTTGGTGGTCACCGGCAAACACCGCTCGATGGTGGCGGCCCACCGTGGACTGGATGAGATCAGGTGGGGTACTCTGGACTGGACTCCGCCGAAACTCGTTCTATCGAGTTTCCGCATCGAAGGTAAGGTCTGCAAGGATCTTACGGCTATCGAGGCTGCCTTTTTTCTGGCAATACCGTTCAAACGTATCGTGAGCGGGATGCTCAACTCCATGGTGGCAGAAGGATTCCTTCGAATCACGTCGCGGAATCCGCTACGTGCGAGGGTTGTTCGACAGCCTGAAAAGCAGCGCCTCGATCAGTATGAGCAGAAGTTCTTCGAATCGTTCGCGGACGATGGCGAGCTTTCGCAGAGCGAACTCGAGGATCTCATGAACCTCGCTGTGGAAGCCGTTCGCAAGAAGGCGTGGGACTGTGACATCGAGGCCACCAAGGCTTATTACCGGGACATGGTGCTGGAAAGGGTGGAGCAGCAACAGGATAGGCGCGGTGACGACACTGACTGGTATTGGTGGTACCACAACTACCACCCTTACTACCGTCAACGCTTTCATCACGAACGGGATCCGTTTGCAAACGAAGTAGACATCCCCATTCAGACGGACCACTTGGTGAGCGGTCCGATCGATACCGATCTGGCGATGAATCTGAATGTTTGCCATGACGCATGCCATTCGGCATGTCATTCGGCCTGTCACTCAGCGTGCCACTCCGCCTGTCACTCCGCCTGCCATTCGGCATGTGTCAGCGGGAGTTCCCATTGATGCGATCGGGAGACCAGTTCGTCGACCTCTCGTGGATCGATGAGTTTGTCAACCGTATTCGACCGTACGTCTTCGTGCGCGAAACGGACAATATCATCATCAAGAGACCCAATCAGGCACAGCGACTGAACTCCCAAGGTGCTCGGCTCCTGAAGACTTTACTAGCGGGAACCAGTGTCAACAGTCTGCTCGATGAGGTCGGTAGAGATCCCGGCAGGGCGCGAGATATCCAGCTCTTCATGCTCGAGGTCAAACACTTCATGGAAGGAACGCTGGATGAGGTGAGCCACACGGAGGGCTTGGAGGTCCGGCCATTCGAGACGCCCTTTGCGCAACTGCCGATACTTTCAGAATTGGCAATAACGTATCGCTGCAATCTGCGATGCACGTTTTGTTACGCAGGGTGCAATTGTACGACGAACCCAGTGGGTGACGACCGCGAAATGTCGACAAGTGAGATCAAGGAGGTGATGCGAAAGATATACGAAGACGCTGAAGTTCCGTCCGTGAGTTTCACAGGAGGTGAGGCAACGTTGCGGGAAGATCTTCCGGAATTGGTGCGATACGCGAGCGACCTTGGCATGCGCGTTAACCTCATCACGAACGGCACTCGAGTTTCGAAGGAGTATGCGAGCCAACTGGCAGGGGCTGGACTGGACTCGGCTCAAGTTAGTTTGGAAGGAGTCACTCCAGAAACGCACGAGCGGATTACCACGGTCAGGCATTCGTTCCGACGAACTGTGACGGCGGTTCACAACCTCAAGGCAGCCGGGGTGGGTGTCCACACCAATACCACCAATAATCGCGAAAACATGTGCGAATGTACTGCAATGCCGTCGTTTGTTAGACAAGAGCTGGGCAATGACAAGTTCAGCATGAACCTGATGATACCGAACGGTACGGGTGCGCTGAATCGACAGTTGACGCTGCATTATAGTGATGTTGGCCCGCTGCTGCTGGAGATTCAGGCGGAGAGCAAGAAACACGGCGTCGAGTTCATGTGGTACTCCCCAACACCGATGTGCATGTTCAATCCGATCGTTCACGGGTTGGGGAACAAGGGCTGTAGCGCATGTGATGGTTTGTTGTCGGTAGGAGCGAATGGTGACGTCATCCCCTGTGCATCATATGACGAGAGTGTGG
>JARRLJ010000163.1:5045-8135 GCA_037387025.1 Gemmatimonadales bacterium | reverse complement strand
ATCCTCAGTGAGCCCAATGCTGGCTACTTCGGGGTGACAATAGGTGACGCTCGGAATGTTGTCGTATTTGATCGCGTGCGGTTTTCTGCCGGCAATCAACTCGGCTACGAATACCCCTTCGCGGCTCCCCTTATGGGCTAGCATCGGTGGGCCCGCAATGTCTCCTATACAGTAGTATCCTCTTGCGGCTGTCTGAAGGTTGCTATCCACCTTTACGCACCCGTCGTCTGCAAGCTTCACACCAACTTCTTCCAGTCCTATGTCTTCCACGTTCAGAGCGCGCCCAGCCGCCATCAGAACCTTCTCTACCTCGATGGTCTTTGTCTCTCCACCCTTCTCGATCTCCAAAGTCGCACCCTTCTTCGTCACTTTCGCGCTCTTGACTCCTGCGCCAGCAAGAACCTCGATCTTGCGCTTCTTATATACACGTGTGAGCGCCGCCGAGCAGTCTGCATCCTCTAATGGGAGAATTCGCGGTAGAACCTCGATCAACGACACCTTGGAGCCGAACGCGCTCAAGATATCCGCGAACTCCATTCCTACCGCTCCCGCACCTACGATTGCTATTGACTCCGGTGCTTCTTTCAGAAACAACGCCTCATCGGTAGAGATCACAGTCCGTTTGTCGATTTCGAGGCCAACCTGAGGCAAGCCCTTTACGCGACTCCCCGTCGCGATGACCACGCCTTTGTCAGCGGTGTAGGTCTCGCCACCCACCTGTACCTTCTTGGCTGGAAGGAGTCGGCCCTCACCGGACAAAACCGTGATCTTATTCTTCTACATCAAGAAGCCGACGCCTTTTGAGTTCTGCTCGGCGGTCGCTCGTGAGTGCTTGATTGCTGCGCCGAAGTCGAGATTCACCGCACCAACATTGACACCGAGAGTCTTAGCGTCATGGCTAACGAGATTCGCGACGTAAGCGCTGTGCAGTAGGGCCTTGCTGGGGATACATCCGAGGTTCACGCAGACACCGCCCAATTTGTCACGCTCGACTACCGCAGTATTGAGCCCAAGTTGACTCGCTCTAATCGCGCAAACGTATCCGGCAGGCCCACCGCCGAGGATGATTACGTCGAAATTGTCTGGCACGATTCAGTTCCCGGTGTGTTCCTGGTTGTGGGTATTGATCCGCCGATGGACTACCAAACTAGTGCCAACGGATTCTCCAGCATGCGTCGCAGCGTTTGTAGGAACCGAGCTCCGGTGGCACCATCTATGACTCGATGATCACAGCTCATCGTGACGCGCAGTCGTTTACGAACCTGCAGGTCACCATCAATGACCACAGGACGATCGCTGATCGATCCAACAGCAAGAATACCGGCTTCGGGCGGGTTGATCACTGCCGTGAATTGATCAATGTCGAACATCCCGAGGTTCGAGATCGAGAACGTACCGCCAGAATACTCCTCGGGTTTGAGTTTGCGCTCGCGCGCTTTCTGGGCCAGCTCACGCCCCTCCGCGGCGATTTCACGCAGCGATTTGAGGTGAGCATTTCTGATCACCGGGGTGATCAGACCCTCCTCTACGCTCACCGCCATTGAAATGTGCACTTCGCTGAAATAGCGGATGTAGTCGTCTTGCCACCATGCGTTACACTCTGGATGTTGGCGCAACGCTTCCGCAACTACCTTAACAATGATGTCGTTGAACGAAACGCGGGGTGCGTCCTTGATGGAATTCAGTGCATCGCGGGCCTCCGCCGTGCGCTCCATATCGATTTCGGCAGTGAGAAAGAAGTGAGGGACGGGCCCGATGGAGGTGGACAGACGGGTAGCAATAGTCTTGCGAATCTGTGTTATCGGCTTGTCTTCGTATGACGGTCCGGCTGCTGTGACAATGTGCCGGGCCCCCGGCACCGCCGCCTCAACGTCTCGCCTTGTGATTCGGCCGCCGGGTCCGGATCCCTGAACGACACGGAGATCGATCTGCCTCTCCTTGGCCAACCGGCGTGCCAAAGGTGACGACTTGACGCGGTCTCCGCCGAGCAGCGACGGACGTTGATCATGTTCCGCCGTGGTTGGCTCGACACTGGGGCGCGCACCGGCTGCTCTCGGTTCCGCCCCCGTCGCCTGCGTCTCGTCAACAACTGCTGCCTTCTCCAGAATGGAGGCGATGTCCTCGTCTTCCGCCGCTATCACCCCAATCAACGTTCCAACCTCTACGGTCGCACCTGTCTCAGAGAACACCTTGCGTAGAGTACCCTCGCCACGTGCCTGCAACTCCATAATGGCTTTGTCGGTCTCAACCTCGGCAATGACATCACCATCTGTTACCGAGTCGCCTTCGCGCTTGAGCCAGCTTACGATACGCCCCTCCTCCATCGTCGGAGAGAGTGCCTCCATGTAGACTTTGGTTGCCATCTCGGATCCGTTGCTCGTCAGTCCAGATAAGTGATCTGCTTAACCGCCTCGACAACCCTCGCGGGTGACGGTTTGGCAGCCTTCTCCAGCCGCTTATTGTACGGCATAGGCACATCGGCCTGTGTCACGCGTTGCACGGGTGCGTCCAGGTAGTCAAAGGCGTGGAGTTGTATGAAATCCACCACCTGCGCGCCGACACCGCAGAAGGGCCAGCCCTCTTCGACAACCACACATCGGTTGGTCTTCGTCACGCTCGTGATTATGGCATCCACGTCCAGTGGACGAATCGTACGCAAGTCGACTATCTCCGCTGCGATGCCATATTCGTCTGACAACTGATGAGCTGCCTTCTGTGCTACGGCCACGGTTTTGGCGTGACACACGATAGTTACATCTGAGCCCTCCAACTTCACCTCGGCCTTTCCTATCGGGATCGTGTACTCGCCGTCGGGAACGTCTCCCTTGGCGTTATACATCATCTCACCCTCCAGGAACACTACTGGGTCGTCATCCCGGATCGCCGACTTGAGCAAACCTTTCGCATCATACGGCGTTGCCGGAGCGACTACCTTGAGACCGGGAATGTGGGCATACCAACTGTCGAACGCCTGTGAGTGCTGGGCAGCCAACTGCAGGGCCGGACCGCCAGGACCTCTGAAGACGATGGGAATCCCGATCTGACCTCCTGACATGTACAGCATCTTGGCCGCCGAATTCACGATTTGAT
>JARRLJ010000163.1:0-4992 GCA_037387025.1 Gemmatimonadales bacterium | reverse complement strand
GATTTGATCTACTGCCAGTAGCGCGAAGTTCCATGTCATGAACTCGATTACCGGGCGTAGCCCGACCATTGCCGCGCCGATCCCCACACCCGCAAATCCCAGTTCGGTGATTGGGGTGTCCACAACTCGCATCTCTCCAAAGTCATCCAGCAACCCGCGGCTGACCTTGTACGCGCCCTGGTAGACACCGACTTCCTCGCCCATCAGAAAGACGTCGGGGTCACGTTCCATCTCCTCCCGGAGTGCTTGATTGAGTGCGTCCCTATAAGTGATCGTCGGCATATCAGCCCCGATACACGTCAGTGTAGAGTTCGTATGGGTCGGGCTCACTGCTTTCATCTGCGAACGCCATTGCGTCAGCCAGCTCCGCGGCTATCTGCTGTTCGATCTGGTCGTACTCTTCGACCGACAGGAGACCCTCTTCCATGAGTCGGTGCTGGAACCAATGGAGTGGGTCGCGCTGCTTCTGCTCATCGATCTCGTCCTTGGTTCGGTAGTGTCCGTGGATGGGATCGGACATCGAGTGGCCCATGAAGCGATAAGTCCGGGCTTCGATGAGGGTCGGTAGCTTGTCCTCTCGCGCTCGCCTGACAGCACGCGAAACCGCTCCATGCACTGCCAGAACATCCATTCCGTCGACCATCTCTTGATCCATGTCATAGGAACAGGCGCGTGTAGCCACGTCGTAGACTGCCGAAGCCCGTTCCATGGCTGTTCCCATCCCGTATCGGTTGTTCTCGGCGACAAAGATGACAGGTAGTTTCCAGACAGCGGCCATGTTTAGCGCCTCATGGAACGCGCCGTTGTTTACTGCGGCCTCGCCGAACAGCCCGAGCGCCACCCTCTGTTCACCGCGATACTTGATGGCAAAGGCTGCCCCAGTGACGAGCGGGATGTGGCCGCCTACGATAGCGTGTCCTCCCAGATATTGATGCTCGACGCTGAACAAATGCATCGAGCCCCCTTTGCCTCGCGCGCATCCCGTTACCTTACCGTATAGCTCCGCCATCACGCTCCGGCATGACATGCCGCGTGCGAGAGCGTGTCCGTGGTCGCGGTAGCTTCCCATCACGTAATCTTCCCTTTCGAGTGCTGCAATCGCTCCTACTGCGACTGCCTCTTGTCCGATGTACAGATGGCAGAATCCTCCGATTTTTCCCAAAGCGTATGCCTCGCCGGCGCGCTCCTCGAACCGTCGTATGAGACATATCTGTCGGAGTAGTTCGGTGTAGAAATGCACCTGACCGGGGTCGAGCTTTGATACCGTCGCTGTCTGCGCCATTGATCGTCTCCAGAACTATCTCAGACTGCTGCTTCCGCCTGTTTGGCTTGATCCCATGCGTGGTATGATGAGCGGACCAAGGGACCTGCTTCGACGTGCTTGAACCCCATCTCCGCCCCGATGTGCCCTAGTTGGGCAAACTCTTCAGGCGTGTAGAATCGAGAGACGGCAAGGTGGCTCCCGGAAGGACGTAGGTATTGACCTAGCGTTATGATGTCTACACCAACTGACCGCAAGGCACTCATGGCTCCCAATAGCTCATCCCACTCCTCACCCATCCCACAGATGATCCCGGACTTGGTGAGCTGATCGGGCTTGATTTCCTTTGCACGGCGAAGCAGACGCAGAGCCCGCTGGTAGCGCCCCCCGGGCCGCACCAGTGGGTAGAGTCTCTCTACGGTTTCCAGGTTGTGGTTGAGAATGTGTGGTTCTGCATCGAGCGCTATGGCGAGCGCCCGGTCCGACCCCTTGAAATCGGGGATCAGGACCTCGACAGAAGTGTTTGGAAGCCGATCGCGAATCTGCTCCACACAGCCCGCAAAGATCTCGGCACCGCCGTCGCGCAGGTCGTCTCGGTCCACGCTGGTGATCACCACGTGCTCCAACCTCATGGCGGTGACCGCTTCGGCCAGTCGAACTGGCTCTTCGGGGTCGTACTCCGGCGGTGTGCCATGAACGACGGCACAATAGGCACAGTTTCGCGTGCAGACATCCCCCAGGATCATGAAGGTCGCAGCACGGTGGTTCCAGCATTCGCCGACGTTCGGACAGTGTGCCTCCTCACACACCGTGTGAAGCCTCAGCTCGCGCATGAGCCGCCTTATTTCGGCGTATCCCCTCCCCCCCGGGGCTTTCACCTTTAACCATGGCGGCTTGCGATCGGGGATCGCCGCAGCTGGCTCGGTTCTGGCGGTTGTCAATTGGACTAATTCCATGGCGGTCGTAAACATAGCAGCCGAGAAGGGGCTATACCAGCACCGATCCGTAAATTTTCAACCAGATGGTTGAGATTTTACATGGGAAGATCCGTGGCTTTAGGGCTACCAGTCCCAGAAGCGGGAGGGCGAGATCGGGTTGAGGTCGTATTCCACCGCTTCTCCGGCATGGAGTTGCGCCACGAGCTCTCCGGTACATCCTGCCAGGAGGATCCCGTTGCGGCCGTGTCCGGTGGCGTACCACAGGCGGTCCAGATGCGGGTCGGGGCCGACGATGGGCATCCCGTCCGGGGTCATCGGGCGGAACCCTGACCGGCTATTCCTGATTGCAGCACCCTCAAGAGAGGGGTAAAGCCGCGCTGCCGTCTCCCTAATATGCGATAGCCCTTGGTCCGTTGTTGAGGCGTCGAATCCGACGTATTCCATGGTTGAGCCGGCGATTACTTGAGGTCCACGGGTCAAGACGTACCCGCCCGCACCGTACAGAATGGTGCGGCGCTCCCGGGCTGGCCAATCCAGTATCGCGATTTGTCCCTTGATCGGTTCCACCGTCAACGGGCGGGGCATTCCACCGATCCTGCCTGACCACGCTCCTGCGGCTATAACCACCGCACCCGCGTACAGAGTTTCGGTCGCGGTCTTCACCCCCTCAGCACGATCGCCGTCGACTAGGACTTGCTGGACCGTTTGATCCCGTACTATTTCCGTTCCTTTCGACTCAGCGCTCTTGAGCATGGCCTCCAGCAAGGCAACCGGTTCCACCGATCCGTCCTCGGGGGCGAACGCGGCCCCGAGCACTTCCTTGGAAATGCCCGGAGCTTGCTCGCGTACCTCATCCGGGGAGAGCCACTCGGACGTAAACCCACTCTGCCTCCGCCAAGCCACTTCGCTCTTCGTCTTAGCTACTTCCTCTTCCGTGAAAGCGAGCTGCATTATGCCTTCTGTCCAGATGCCGATGTCGACCCCGGTCTCTTCGAGCAAGATGGGCGCAAGTTCGACATAGAGGTCACGCGCGCGCACAGCCCAACCCAGCATCGGGTCTTGTGCAGCCGCCTCCGCCAGAGGGGCCAGCATGCCGGCCGCTATGAGGGACGCTGCTCCCCGTTGGGGACCGGTATCCAGCAGCATGACCCGAGACCCCCGCTGTGAAAGAGCACGGGCGCAGGCTGCGCCGACTACGCCGCCTCCAACGACGAGAACGTCAGGATGCCTCATTTCGGATCACCTAATCGTGAAACCTAATGAAACATACGCTCGTAGAGACTTCCAGAAAGCAAGCGACGGAGATACCATGGTTCGCACGGTGGTTGGCTATTCCATACTCGCCGTCATCGGCGTTATGGCGATAAAGCTGCTCTTGGGCATAGCGGGTTTCGCATTCTCACTGCTGTCATCTCTACTTTGGCTAGTTGCGATCGGGTTCTTGATCTACCTCGTACTAAAGGTCATCAGCCCGAAGACTGCAAGTAAGGTGAAGGAAGCAATAAACGGCAACAACGAGGCGAGTGAATAGGGTTGGGGTGGCTGAGTGACAGGGGCCCGAGGTCCGGGCCCCTTTTTGTCTGCTCAGTGTTGTGGCTCTTGGTCCGGTTTCAGCAGCATGCCGGGTGGTGGGGTATCCTCGATGCTCTTGAGCCTCAGAGTAATCGTTGCGAAAGAGAACTTCACCTTCAACTGGATCATTAGGCGGCGCTCATCGTCACTGATCCACATTCGTGCTTCCTTACCTTCGGCCAAGATACCTCTTCCTTTGATGACCGGGTGTACCACGATGCTGGGAAAGGTGCCCGACGGCAAATCGAGCGTGTCTCGTCCCATTACCTCCAGGACGACAGGGTTTCGGTCAGGACGGAAGTAGTTGTTGAATTCCAGCGTGTCACCCGGCTGAAGGTCCAAGGTCCTGGTGAAATAGAAGAAGGCGTAGTCGTCGAGTGGCTTGGTCGAGGTGGGGAGTATCGAGTCGACACCTGCTTGAACGTAGTATCCCGAATCGGGGTAGATATCCCATACCGTAAGACGCGCGTTTCCCTGTTCGTGGAAGTCTTGCACGAAACGCCGCGACGCGAAATCCTCCAATCCGATCCACGAGTCCATACGATCGTGCAGGCTATAGATAAATCCTCCTCCTTTTAGCACAAACACCACGTGCAGTGCCGGAGTCCCGCGTATGGTGTCGATGCCGGCAGTGTGCATCATGCCACTGCCTAATGTTATGAACCCGAACTTGGCCTCGTATATCAGTGTCTCATTCTGAAAGACGCTCATCCAATCGATGATCGCATCAGGATCCGACTGCGCGCTCAGGTTGATACTCGCCAATGACAGGGTCAAGAATACGGTCGCTGTACGCATCAAGATGCTCTCTGAACTGGGGTACGGGGGGGTGGAATGTTGACCTGCCGTCCGGCTCGGTGAAGACGGAGAGCCAACGACAGTGACTTCTCTCGTGGAAGCTGCACCCCCTTCGGCGATTGGGATGCTACTTGAACGACCGCGATCTGACGGGCCGCGGTGGCCGCACGCGCCAATAACTCCGCATTGGCACAGGGACCCTCCGTGTTCAGCAACCGGCCCCCGCTCTCTTTGAGCGACGTCCGCAGCGTGATTAGACGAAACGCACAAACCCCAGATGTCACGTCGCGAAAGCCTTTCAGCTGCATTCCAGGTTTCAACAGCCATGCTGCCAATCTACGGACCAGGCTCACGGCAGCCGATGCACGCTCAAGACTCGTTTCAGCGACCACCACATCTGCACCTGACTCCACCCGCCTGATG
>JARRLJ010000162.1:0-11087 GCA_037387025.1 Gemmatimonadales bacterium | reverse complement strand
CTTCCGTATCATCGCTCCTTCCCTCTCGCAATGCACGCCCAAGCAATCTCCGGATCAACTCCTCCTTCGGCACCGTGAAATGAAGAACATCGTCAACCTGTGCACCACGAGCGTTCAGGAGTCGATCGATAGCTTCCGCTTGTGGAACCGTGCGTGGGAAACCATCCATTACTATGCCGTCGGAGGCTTCGCGTTTCTCGAGCACCTCCTCGATGAGACCAAGTATGATCTCGTCGGGCACGAGCAGCCCCTCGTCCATATATGGCATCGCCTTTTTTCCCAGCGGAGTTTCATCGCCAACTGCAGCTCTCAAGAGTTCGCCAGTGGCAACCTTAGGCAGCGCTGTTCGTTCAGAAAGAATCGCCCCCTGCGTGCCTTTTCCGCAACCGGGCGCTCCAATAAGAATGACATTCATAGTGTACTTGAATCGCTCTGCGCGACGGTGAGCCGCCTACATATAGCGGCGGCGTCCCCTGAACTTCACGCGGCCATGCTTCATGAAATCATCGTAGTGACGCAACTGAGCGTGCTGTTGGACCTGGACCCAAGTGTCCAATGCAACACCAACGATGATGAGCAAGGCCGTTCCACCAAATCTGAACGGCACGTTGAATGCCTGGAATATGAAAAACGGCAATAGTTCAATGATCGTCAAGAATACGGAGCCAGGCAGAGTAACCCGACTAAGTACATCATCGACGTAGTCCGCAGTAGCAGTACCCGGCTTCACTCCGGGGATGAATCCTCCCTGCTTCTTCAGGTTCTCAGCAATGTCGACTGGGTTAAAGATGATGGAGGTGTAGAAGTACGTGAAAAAGACGATCAACAATGCGTAGGTGATGTAGTAGACTCCTGTTCCTGGTCGGAACGCCTCGGACATGGCGCTGAGCCACGGGTTATTGCTGAACGTAGCAATCGTACCAGGAACAATGATCAGTGCCTGCGCAAAGATGATCGGCATTACGCCAGCGGAGTTGATACGGATTGGGATAAATGTCTTTTGCCCCTCGCGTATCCGTCCACGGCCCATAACCTTACGAGGTATCTGTATCGGAATTCGCCGTGCCGCCACTGTTACAGCCACGACAGAGGCTATTACGCCCACCATCACTGCACCGAGAAGTACCAATTTGGGGAAATTGATGACGCCCGTCTGAAGGAAGTCCAGCGTCCGAAAGATGCCGGGCCACATTCCTTCCATTATCGAGAAGAAGATCATGAGGCTCATCCCATTCCCGATTCCCCGCTCAGTGATTTGCTCACCTAGCCACATGACGAACACTGCACCGGTCGTGAGCGTCAGCACTGTCAGTGGACGGAATCCAATCCACGGCTGCAATACGGCTCCCTGTGTTTCTGCAAAGATAGCAAAACCGTAGGCCTGACCTATTGACAGAGCAACGGTCAGATATCGGGTCCACTGGGTAATCTTCTTACGACCTTCTTCTTCCTTCTGTAGCTTGTCGATGGTCGGGAAGACCGCTCCACCAAGCTGGAACATGATGGACGCGGAGATATAGGGCATGATCCCAAGGGCGAACACGGTCGCTCTTGACAGCCCACCACCCACGAACATGTCATAGACACCAAAGAGGGTCTGCGCTCCCTGATCCCTTACGAAGTCCGCGAGTACTTGGACATTGACACCGGGAGTGGCTATGTGTGCGCCAAGCCGATAGATGGCCAGGCACATCAGCGTGAAGAGGAGCTTCTCTTTCAGCTCCGGAACCGCAAAAACGTTGGGGATACGGGGTGCCGTCATTCGTCAGCTTTCGATCCGGCCACCCGACTGCTCGATCTTCTCACGGGCCGTACGAGAGGCAGTGCAGCCCCTGATCACAAAGGCGCGCTTCGCTTCACCAGTGCCCAGAATCTTTATGGGACGATTCGCACTGCCAACCAGCCCCACTTCCACCAGAACTGCAGGAGTTATTTCGTCGGTGGAGAGCCTCGCCAAATCCTCCAAGTTGACGATCTGGTTGGGCGCCCGGAACGGATTGGTGAAGCCCCGCTTAGGAACTCTCCGGATCAATGGCATCTGCCCGCCTTCAAAGCCCGGCCGCACATTGCCGCTTGCGCGCGACCGCTGACCTTTATGTCCACGTCCAGCAGTCTTCCCCAACCCTGAGCCAGGGCCGCGGCCCTTTCTCTTCGGTACCTTGCCCGCACCTTCGGGAGCCGGCAGGTTGTGCAGTCCGAGCTTATCTGTCTCAGACATTCTCATTCCTCGGGTTTGACACTTACGAGGTGATCCACCTTCTTCAACATCCCACGAACTGACGGGTTGTCCGGTACCACCACCACATCTTGATGGTGTTTCAGACCAAGCGCTGTCAAAGTACGCCGGTACACTCGCGCGTGGCCTATTCCGGACCGCACTTGGCTCACACGTAGCCTTCCAGAACTGTCTGAGGCGACTGTTTTGGACTTCTTAGCCGTAGACGTCTGCTTGGTGGTGGTCTTCTTCTTGCTCTTGGTAGTCGCCGTCTTCTTCTTCGCTACAGTCTTCTTCTTGGCAGTCGTCTTCCTTTTAGACGTCGACGCTTTCTTCTTGCCCGACTGGCTAGGCATTCTCCTTCTCCTTCTGCCTCGGTCTGTAATCCAGATCGGACACTTCCAGGCCGCGTTCTCTCGCAGACTGTTCTGGCGTCAAAAGCCGATGCAGCCCGTCGACGGTCGCCCACACCATGTTCAAAGCGTTGGATGAGCCAAGAGATTTTGTGAGTATGTCACTGATCCCCGCGCACTCGAGTACAGACCGCACCGGGCCACCGGCGATTACCCCAGTACCAGACGATGCTGGCTTCAGCAAGACGCGGCCCGCACCGTGCCTGCCGACTATCTCATGAGGTATGGTGGTACCGGCACGCGGAATGACTCGCATGTTCCGCTTGGCTGCATCGACGGCCTTCCGTACAGTCTCAGACACTTCATTCGCCTTGCCCATGCCGACCCCAAACGTCCCGTCTCCGTCACCCACAGCGACGAGAGCGTTGAAGGAAAACCGTCGGCCGCCTTTTACGACCTTTGCGACCCTGTTGATCGCGATGACGTTCTCTATGAACTCTGATTCGGGCTCACGGCGTTCACGTCGTTCGCGTCTCTGGCCACGTTCTTTCTCTTGCGCCATCTGATCTAAAACTCCAGTCCGCTGGCGCGCGCGCCCTCAGCCACTGCCTTCACGCGCCCGTGATACAAGTAACCGCCGCGGTCGAATACCACCTTCTTGATGCCTAATTTCTGCGCCTGCTGGCCGACGAGCGCGCCCACTGCACGTGCTGCACCGACCTTGCCCGGTTTCTCAGGCTCAAGTTCCTTTGTGAGATCACTGACGCCAACTTTGTGAGATCACTGACGCCAACAAGTGTGTGCCCTCGGTCGTCCTCCACCAGCTGAGCATATGTGTGGTTGAGAGATCGAAACACCACGAGCCTGGGACGAGCAGCGTTACCAGTGATTTCCTTTCTGACGCGCAGATGGCGACGATGTCGTCGCTGCCTACCCGTCTTCGGCTTTCGGATCGGCCTCATGCTTTTGCCCCCGTCTTACCGGCCTTGCGCCGCACGTGTTCTCCTTGATACCTGATGCCCTTACCCTTATACGGTTCCGGCGGTCGGACCTTGCGAAGTTCTGCTGCTACCTGTCCGACAGATTCCTTGTCAATTCCCTCCACCTTGACCAAGGTGGGGTTCTCGACCGAAATCTTGATTCCTTTCGGAGCCTCGTACTCCACCGGATGCGAGTAACCCACGATCAAACGTACTCCCGTCCCCGTCTCCTCCGCCCTGTAGCCCACACCATGAATCTCGAGTTGCCTGAAGAAGCCGTTGGTGACACCCTCGACCATGTTGTTGAGCAGGCTGCGTGTAAGTCCATGAAGCGCTCTATGTCGCCTGTTTTCCGTCGGCCGAGCAACGGTGATTTGGTCCCCGTCCAAAGCGATGTCCATCTCGGGATGTAAGGACCTGCTCAGTTCACCCTTCGGTCCTTTCACCATAACGCTCACCCCATCTATCTTGACCGTCACTCCTTTGGGGACAGGGATAGGCTTTCTTCCAATTCGTGACATTTCAGGCCTCCTACCAGACCACCGCCAGCAGCTCGCCTCCCACTCGGGCACGACGGGCATCGCGATCGCTCATGAGACCCTGTGGAGTGGACAGGATTGCCATCCCCAGGCCGTTCTTCACTCGTGGTATATCACGAACCTTCACGTAGCGCCTCAGTCCCGGCCGCGAGACTCGCTTCACCTCACGAATCACCGGTGCATCTTGGTGGTACCTCAAGTAGACGCGCAGCTTTCCATGGAGACCATCATCGATGACCTTGTAGTCCTGGATGTAATGGTTCTCCCGGAGTAGCCGGGCGATCTCGGTTTTGAATGTCGATAACGGTATGTCGACCCTACGGTGTCCTGCCCGGCAGGCGTTACGGATACGGGTCAGCATATCGGCGACTGGGTCAGTCATGCTCATATGATCGATCCGCGTCCTTTCACCAACTGGCCTTCCGGACTCCCGGGATGTCTCCCTGGAGCGCCAATTCCCTGAAACAGATTCGGCACACGCCGAACTTCCGTAGGTACGCGCGCGATCTGCCACAGCGTTGGCAACGGTTGTACGCGCGTACTTTGAAGCGCGGAGTGCGCTTAGCCTTCTCGACAAGGCTCTTTCGTGCCATTATGCAGCTCCCTCTCCAATCCGGACCGGTGTCTCGCCCCGAAATGGCATTCCTAGTTCCCGCAATAATGCCAGTCCGACATCATCACGGTCGGCCGACGTCACAAACGCTATGTCCATCCCGTGGATCTTCTCCACCTTGTCGTAGTCGACCTCGGGAAAGACCATCTGTTCCTTAATTCCTACTGAGTAGTTCCCTCGGCCATCAAACGACCGCGTGCTGAAGCCGCGAAAATCCCGGATACGGGGTACCGCCACCGCGACGAACCGGTCCATGAACTCCCACATCCGTTCCCCCCTGAGCGTGACCGCAGTTCCGATCGGCATGCCCGCACGCAGTGAGAAGTTCGAGATGGCCTTCTTAGCCCGTGTCACTACTGGACGCTGCCCAGCGATGACGCTCAGCTCCTCGACGGCCGCATCCAGAACCTTAGGGGTCTTCGGTGCTTCTCCCAGTCCGACGTTTAGCACGATCTTCTTCAATGTCGGCGCTTGATGGACGTTGCCAAACCCAAACTCCTTCATGAGCTTTGGCCGCACCGTGTTGACGTAGTGTACGAACAGCCGCGGCGTGGGGGCCGGTGGCCGCGTCGTGGCGGTGTCGGACTCAATCGATTCGCTCTTCTTCTTTGCCATGCTATCTACCGGTTCCGAGGAATCGGCTGACCTGACTTCCTGCTCAGGCGTTCAACCGTCCCGTCCTTGTCCTTCTGCCTTCGCACTCGGGTCGGCTCGTCACTCTTGGGATCCAAGAGCATCACGTTCGATACGCTTATTGGTGCGGGAAAGTGAATGATGCCACCTTCCTCACCGGCAGCTGTCGCCCGCTTGTGCTTGGCAACCATGTTTACGCCCTCAACGACAACTCGATTTGATTTGGGCAGGGCTCTCAACACCGTTCCTTCTGTGCCCGCATCCTCTCCTCTCATGACTCGGACCCTGTCCCCTTTGCCGACCGGCATCTTGTGCCTGACTCGAGGTTGCTTGCGCCGTTGCCGCTGGGACTTCCTATAAACCAGGGGTCTCATCTACAGCACCTCCGGAGCGAGTGAAACGATCTTCATGAACCGCTTCTCTCTGAGTTCACGGCCCACCGGTCCAAAGATTCGAGTGGCCCGTGGTTCACCGGCGTCATTGATCAGTACTGCGGCATTCTCGTCAAACCTGATGTAGCTGCCATCCTTACGACGTGTCTCTTTGGCGGTCCTCACGACTACGGCCTTCACGACGTCACCTTTCTTTACCTGTCCTGTCGGGAGGGCGTCCTTTATGGTCACCACTACAGTATCACCGAGACCGGCGTACCGGCGCCGACTTCCACCCAGCACACGAATCACCAGTGCTTTCCGGGCACCCGAGTTGTCGGCAATCTTGAGTATCGATTCCTGTTGAACCACGAGGACCCCCTACTCGGCCCGGGTTACAATCTCGACCACGCGCCACCGCTTGGTCTTGGAAAGAGGGCGGACTTCCATGATCCGTACCGTATCGCCCCTCTTTGCATCGTGCTCATCGTGTGCTTTCACTCGCTTGGTGCGTTTTATTTGCTTTCCGTAGAGCGTGTGTGAGAACTGCCGAGTGAGCTGGACGACAACCGTCTTGTCCATCTTGTCACCAATCACAACTCCGGTGCGCATCTTCCTCTGCGAACGCGTGCTCGTCTCTTGTGTCATCCTTGTTTCCTCTCGCGCAGCACGGTCTTGATACGCGCCACATTTCGCCGCATCACCCTGAACTGCAGCGGATTATCTATAGCTTCGGTGGCCGATCTGAACTTGAGCCGGAAGCTGGCCTCCTCTAGGCGGCCTAGTTCCTCCTGAAGCTCCCGCGTATCCAACTCTCGAATCTGAGCGGGTTCCAGGGGCCGCGTTTCCACATCTTTCAAGGCCATAGTCAGTTGACCTCGCGCATGACGAAACGGGTTCTCACAGGCAGCTTGGCGGACGCCAGTGTCAATGCGCGTCGCGCCAGTTGCTCGGCGACTCCTTCGACCTCAAACATCACTCGTCCAGGCTTGACCACGGCTACCCAATACTCCGGATTCCCTTTCCCCTTACCCATGCGAGTTTCAGCGGGCTTCTTGGTCAGAGGCTTGTCAGGAAATATGCGAATCCAGACCTTGCCTCCACGCTTCATGGTCCGCGTCAGAGCAACACGTGCAGCTTCGATCTGTCGGTTGCTGATCCATCCAGCATCCATGGACATGAGACCGTACTTCCCAAAGGCAACGGTGTTGCCTCTCGTTGCCCTGCCGCGATTCCGGCCCTTCATCTGTTTTCTGTACTTGACTCGCTTAGGCGCAAGCATTGCTAGGCTCCCGTGCTATAGGTACGCCCACGCGCATCATCGACTATCTCACCCTTGAAGATCCATACCTTGATTCCGATTGCCCCATAGGTCGTGGCCGCTGTTGCCGTCGCGTAATCCACATCGGCTCTGAGAGTGTGTAACGGAACCCGACCCTCATGAAAGCTCTGAGACCGCGCTATCTCGGCTCCACCAAGACGGCCGCCGCACTTGATTTTTATCCCTTTGGCGCCCATTCGCATAGCACTTTGCACGGCGCGCTTCATGGCGCGGCGGAATGAGATCCGTTGTCTTAATTGGTGTGCTATGTTGTTGGCCACCAGTTGCGCTTCCAATTCGGGTCGCTTGATTTCCTCCACGTTGATACCGACCTCTTTATCGGTCAGCTGGGCCAATTCATCACGCAGCTTGTCGACTTCGGCTCCTCGCTTGCCGATGACTACTCCCGGCCGCCCGGTGAAAATCGTGACCGTCACCTTGCCGGGCTTGCGATCTATATGCACCTCTGAAATCGCCGCATGCGCGAGCCGCGACTTTAGGTACTTCCGAATCAGCTCGTCTTCCTTGAGAAGCTGCGGGAAGTCGGCCCCGGCATACCAGCGAGACCGCCATGGCTTGACTATGCCCAGCCGGAACCCGTAAGGATGGGTTTTCTGGCCCACTAGTACTCCTCCTCTTTCTGAGCCAGTTGGATCTCCACGTGGCTCGTACGCTTGCGTATCGGTGCGGCCCGCCCTAATGCCGCAGCTCGGTAGCGCCACATCGTTGGTCCACCATTTACGATTGCACTTTTGACGAACAGCCGGTCGACATCAAAGGCATCGTCGTTATTGAGTGCGTCTTGCTCGGCATTCGCGACCGCAGACCGGAGCACCTTCTCGACTTGCTTGGCCGCACGCTTCTTCGAAAACTTGAGCAGGGCATACGCTTCATTCACGTCCTTGCCCCGAATCGTGTCCACAACCAGTCGCATTTTGCGAGGCGACTGGCGGACATGCCGTTGGATTGCTCTGGATGCCATAGCTCTCCGCTAGCCCCCCACCTTCTTGTCCGCAGCCAGCTTGCCACTGTGGCCTCTGAATAGTCGCGTCGGTGCGAACTCACCAAGCTTGTGCCCTACCATGTTCTCCGTGACATATACCGGTATGAACTTGTTACCGTTATGAACCGCAATTGTATGACCCACAAACTCCGGCGTTATGGTCGAGGCACGCGACCAGGTCTTGAATACTCTCTTCTCGTTTCGCTCGTTCAACGCACGGATCTTCTTGACGAGCGATTCTTCGACGTAGGGACCCTTCTTTACGCTTCTGGTTGTCCCGAGTCTTCTTACCTTCCGCCTTGCCCCATGGTGTGACCGGTGAGCGCCCCCCGGAGGCTCTGCCTTCGCCACCCCCTAGCGGGTGATCCACAGGATTCATCGCAACACCTCTTACCTTGGGCCGCCGTCCCAGCCACCGGACCTTGCCAGCTTTGCCGAGGCTGATCAACTCGTGCTCAGAGTTCCCCACTTCGCCTATCGTAGCCATGCACTCGGCTCGCACCATGCGCACCTCTCCGCTACGCAGCCTCAACGCAACGTAATGACCCTCCTTCGCCATGACCTGCGCTCCGGTACCGGCGGATCGGCAAATCTGGGCACCCTTGCCAGCCTTCAGCTCAATGCAGTGAACCGTAGTACCAAGAGGTATCTCGGCTAGCGGCAACGCGTTCCCGGTTCTTATGTCGCTACCGGATCCCGAAACAACCGTGTCACCCACGCGCAATCCTCGTGCATGTATGATGTACCGCTTTTCCCCATCAGCGTAGTTCAGCAATGCTATACGCGCAGTCCGATTGGGATCGTATTCGATCTGAGCAACGCGTGCGGGGATTCCGAACTTCTGACGCCTGAAGTCCACCCGCCTGTAGCGCCGCTTGTGACCGCCACCTCGATGCCTGATGCTGAGATGCCCCTGGTTGTTGCGGCCGCCGCTCTTTTTCATCGGTTCGAGTAGCGACTTCTCCGGAGTAGCACGGGTCACCTCGGCAAAGTCCGATACGGACCTGCCGCGACTGCCTGGACTCATTGGCCGGAACTTCCTTATTCCCATAGATCTACCCCTCGAATACGTCGATCGAATCGTCTTCGTGTAAGGTCACGTACGCCTTCTTCCATCTGGGGCTGAGCCCTTTTGTGCGACCCATGGTCTTGCGCTTTGCCCTTTGCTGCAGCGTTCGCACCTTAACGACTCTCACCTCGAACATGAGTTCGATAGCCTGTTTGATCTGGCGTTTTGTTGCATTGGGGTGCGCACGAAATGCGTATTCCTTGCGGGCCGCGTACGCAGCAGACGACTTCTCGGTCACAACCGGCCGCAAGACCGCGCCGTAGAGATCAGGCATCGGTACCACCCTTCTTCTTCCTGGTCGCCTTTTTCACAGCTTTCTTCTTTGGCGCCTTCGCGGCCCTCTCTATTGATTTCTTCTTCGTGGCCTTTGCTGCCGATGCCGTGGACGCCCGCTGCGCACGCTTGGCGCGGCCTGCGGTCGTCTTCTTCGCACTCCCCTTTACCGCATGACCGCCTATTGCGCTCTCTTCCACGACCAGCACGTCCGCCCAGAGAACATCGTAGGTTGAGACGTCCGCATAGCGCCTTACATCAACCTGTGGGATGTTGCGGCAGGAGAGAAATACTTCGGGTCGCGACTCGCTTGTGAGAAGGAGTACTTTCTTGTGGGTGAGTTCCAGTTTGCCCAACAGCTCCACCATCTGCTTGGTCTTTGGAGTCTCCAACTCGAAGCCGTCGATGATGTATAGCGCCCCTTCCTTCGCACGGGCATTGAGTGCCGACTGACGAGCCAGTTGCCGCACCTTGCGAGGTAGATCGGTTCTGTAAGACCGCGGCTTGGGCCCGAAAACGACTCCTCCGCCCGTCCAGATCGGCGACCTGGTCGTGCCCTGCCGAGCACGACCGGTCCCTTTCTGTCGCCACGGTTTCCGGCTGCCGCCGGACACTTCACTCCTCGTCTTGGTTGCGGCCGTTCCCTGCCGCTGGTTGTTGCGGTGTGCGCGCACTGCGTGGTACAACGCCACTTTGTTCACGGTACCGTCGAATTCCTCAGGCAGTGCGTAGCTCCCTTTGCGCTTAGCAGCAGCCGTGTAGTGATGTGCCTCAAGCATATCGACTCCTACCTTCCTGCCGCTTGACGACCACGATCCCCTTGATTGGGCCTGGTACCGCTCCCTTGACATAGAGCAGGTTCCGCTCGGGATCGACCTTGGCGATGGACAATCCGATCTCGGTCTTCCGCACCGACCCCATTTGCCCAGGAAGACGTTTTCCCTTGATAACGCGAGAAGGATCAGTACCCGCGCCCGCGCTCCCGGGATTCCGGTAGCGCGTGCTACCGTGCGTCGCCGGGCCACCGCGAAAGCCATAGCGCTTGACAACACCTTGAAAACCGCGGCCCTTGCTCGTTCCAGTGACCTTTACGGTGTCGCCCTTTTGGAAGATCTCTACCGTTACGAGGTCTCCCGGGGTAGCCTCGACATTGGCCGGCAACTGCACACTCCGTAGCACCGCTGGGGCCTGGTCCAGCCCGGCGCGCTTTGCATGACCCAAGAGCGGCTTTGTCGCACGGGTGGGCTTGAGACTGCCAAATCCGAGCTGCACCAATTTCGCTCCGGCCGGGCCACCCTGGATTTGCACAACCGGGCACGGACCCGCTTCGATCACGGTTACAGGAATCACCTGTCCGTCATCTTGAAACAAACGCGTCATGCCAAGCTTGCGACCAATGATACCGTTCATCGCTATTCGACCTTGATCTCGACGTCCACACCTGACGGCAGATCCAGCTTCGTTAGAGCATCGACAGTCTGCGCTCTGGAATCGTTGATCTCTATCAGACGTTTGTGCGTCTTGAGTTCGAACTGCTCTCGGCTCTTCTTGTCGACATGGGGACTTCGCAGCACGGTCCACCTCTGCGTCTTAGTGGGCAGAGGTATCGGGCCGGATGCCTGAGCTCCACTCTTCTCAACTGTGCGAACGATATCTGCCGCAGCTTGGTCGAGCACTACGTGGTCGTAGGCCTTGAGCCGAATTCTGATCTGTCCTG
>JARRLJ010000161.1:0-5033 GCA_037387025.1 Gemmatimonadales bacterium | reverse complement strand
CCCTGCACCACTGTAACAGCTGCTCGATTCCCTCCCCGGTCACTGCAGAAATCGGGAAGACGAGCTCATCTCCCAGCTGGGGTCGCCGATCTGCCGCAAGCAAATCGATCTTTGTGAGAACCGTCGCCAAAGCCTTGTTCGCACCGAGCACGCTCGGTGCCATTTGGACCAGCGGTTCGAGATCACCCGCGTCCGCTGGATGCAGATGCAGTACGATGTCCGCATCTCTCAGCTCACGCGCGGCAGATTCGACCATGGACTCTTGCATGAGATTCCGTGGATCGAACAACCCAGGAGGATCGACGAACACCAGCTGAGTGTCTCCTTCAGTCAGGATCCCCCTCACCACGTGTCGTGTCGACTGGGGCTTCGGACTCGTGATCGCGAGATTCTCTCCCACTATGCGATTCAGCAACGTCGACTTGCCTGCGTTTGGCCTTCCAGCCAGCGCGACGATGGCAAAGCGAGTGTTAGCCGATCACGACAGTGCAGATACGAAGTAAAGCAGCACCGCAACAGCGGCAAGAGCAGCGCTGCCACCCCCCGCTCTAGACCCATAGACACAGGCTAAATGGTCAGCCTGGTTGGTCCTGGTCCAGCATGTATCCGTGCATCGCCTCGGCCGCGACCCGAGCCTGCGCCACTCACGGTTTCTTAAGTCAGGTAATCACATGGGGTTATGAGGTTGGATCAGGCTTACAGCAGGTGCGGCGATTTCGTCACGGGCGGGTTCAGAGACGCGAAGGTAGCTCCAGCGGCTCTTCCCTACCTCCCTCACTTCGGAGCGGCTGCGGCGTCACTCTTCTCACCGTTACCCACCTTCTTCTTGTGCGAATGGAAGAAGCAGTCACGGCGTCTCGCCTGACGCAGCAGACAGCGATCCCGGAAGTGGATGCCGCACCGGAAGCACACTTCACCGAGATCGTGCTCTACGTCGGCCATACTGATCGATAGCCGGTCAAGCAACCGTGCCGTATCGCGCAACTCTTTGGGAGATAGTCCGCCGAACAATTCGTTGAGAGCCGTGTGCACCACGCCCTCGTACTCTGTGAGCAGCTTCTTTCCCTCGGGAGTCACCGATAGCTCCACCGCGCGGCGGTCGCTTGCCGCCTCGGTGCGGTTCAACAGACCGCGGCGCACGAGCCGATCCACGGCCTTGCTGGCGGCAGCATTGCTGACACCGAGAAACGCCGCAACATCGGTGATGGTGTGGCCCTCTGTGTGTGCTATCAGGTTCAAGAGCTTGAGCTGCGAGAAAGTCAATCCGCTGCCCGTGACTTCTCGTAGTTGTTCCTCCAGCAGGTCGTTCACAGCCGAAGAGAAGATCTGCACACTACCCAGAAAATCATCGATGAGGCGGATCGGGCTGGTCTCTTGCATGAGAAGGCGCCCTTTCTAGGTCGCACCGGCGCACCTGCCCGTGGGACCGGCGCTCGTGAAAATCCTTCACAACCCTAGGTGAACATTAACGTGGTTACAATTTAATCCAAAGTATCCCTTGCAACAAAAGCGCCAGACCTGAAGCTCACTCCTTGCTGGGGTTGGGTAATCGGATGGCTCCACGAGATCGGATCAGGTTGTCCCAGACTGGCCCAGGTGGATCCGGATTGGCTCCAGACCCGTAGCATGGGTGGACGATAGCGGCGCGGCCATCATGGCAGCCGATCTACTGGTCGGGTGGCGCTGGTACCGTTCCTACCGCTTCTTCCCGTCTCTTCTCACCCGCTCAGTACCTCGCCGAGTGTATCCACTACCGCATCCAACTGTTCGAGACTGATGACCAGAGGCGGGAGCAGTCGGATCACAGTGGGACCGGCCACCAGGGCGAGCACTCCCCGTTCCATGAGCTCAAGCAAGTACGGTTTCGCCTTCGACTTGAGCTCAATGCCGATCATCAACCCGAGGTGGCGCAACTCGCGGACTCGGCCGAACCGCGATTTACCAAACGTGTCAGCGAAGTGTGCACCTTTGTGAATTGCCTGGTCGGCAAGGTCGCGCTCCACCATGAAGTCGATGGCGGCTAGTGCAGCGGCACAGGCCAATGGGTTGCCACCAAAGGTGCTACCGTGCATCCCCACTGCCGGCTTGACAGCATCGCCACACAGTACCGCTCCCATTGGTATGCCGCCCGCCATGGCCTTCGCCACGCACAGGATGTCGGGAGTGAGTTGGAAGTGCTCGCAAGCGAACATGCGACCCGTACGACAGAACCCGGTCTGGACTTCATCTACGATAAGCAGCACACCGCGCCGGTCACACAGATCTCGCACCGCGGCGATATACTCCTCGTGAGCGATACGTATGCCGCCTTCGCCCTGCACCAGTTCGAGCATTACTGCTGCAGTCTCGCCAGACACTGCGTTATGCAGCTTGTCGATGTTGTTGAACGGCACGAAGGTGAACCCCTGTAGCAGCGGCTCGAAAGCGGCACGGTATTGATGGGTCGCACTCAACGCGCCTATGGTCCGCCCGTGAAATCCGCGCATGGCACAGACGAAGTTGTGTCGACCGGTGGAATGACGCGCAAACTTGATCGCAGCCTCGATACTCTCGCTGCCCGAGTTACAGAGAAAGGCCCGTTTGAGACCTTTGGGGGCTATAGACACCAACTTCTCGAGCAACCGCGCTCGAGTGTCGTTGTAGAACACTCCCGGACAAGTAATTAGCCTTTGGGATTGCTCACCGATGGCGGATGCCACCTGCGGATTGGCGTGCCCAACGCTCGCCACGCCCACACCCGCCGTGCAATCGATGTACGCCTTTCCGTTCTCGTCCCACAGCGTGGCTCCCTCCCCCGCTACGATAGTGACGTCGCGCTTGGGGAAGACTTCAAACCCGTAGGTCCGTTCCCTTTCCGGGGTGTTCATCGAATTACAGTTCCCACACCATCCACCGCATCGCGTACTGGATGTTCCGTTCGTCCGTCCGCAATGATCACTTCGGTGGCACGCGCCTGAAACAGGTTCCGCAGCGCAAGTATCTTGCGCCGCATACGACCCTCGGTGCGCTCTTCCCGCTCGGCCAACTCAGCCGGCGACATCCGCCGTACCCAACTGGTGGGATCATCGGCATTCTCCAGGAAACCCGGCGCTTCGATGAACTGGAAAATGCGCTCAGCATGCAACGATTTCTGCAGCACGTTTACGATGTCGTCGTTCTCCGAATTGATCGCTACATGCTGTTCGTCGATGATAGGAATGGTGAGAACCGGCGTATAACCGCCATCGAGCAACATCCGCAAAAGATCCGTGTTGGCTCGCTTGGGCTTGCCTGAGAAATCGCGTTTGACCAGTGTCTTCCGACCTTCGCGCACCCGAATTCCGCTATTCCTTTGCCCTTGAATCAGCTGCCCATCGATTCCCGTGAGTCCGACCGCATTGATGCCGTAGCGTTGACACAGCTCTACGAGGCGCTTGTTGCGCACACCTGCATAACTCATCAGTATCACATCGATCGCCTGCGCATCGGAGTACACACTCGTGTATCCGGATACCGACGTCAACGTTTCCCGTGGAATACCAAGCCGCTCGGCAAGCTGATCTCGTAGCGCATTGGCACCGTGCACGACTACGAACGATTCGTCGACCTCCGCCAAGTCGGCAACGATGCCTTCCAGGTTGATGCTGTCTCCCCCGCCTATCTTCACTATGTACATTCGTTTACAGTGGTTGAGCCCTCACAGGATATCAATAGTCCCGTTGGTTACGGGGAGCCAGTCGTTGCCCCCGGGGTACCGTTCCGAGCAGACGATTTCAACATCTTCGCTCCGATGAGTTTGCATTTGGAAGTACTCGGGATCCTCGTTGAACTGTGATGCAAAGTAGACATCCTTCCTGCTGGCTAGGACAATGTTGATCGCTCTCACGTACCTGGTTCGCTTGCCGATGTTGGCCATACCGCGGCTGAGGGCTTGCAGCATGTCACCTCTATCGAACCGTTTGACGTAATTGAAGATCTTCTCGGCGCCGATACGACCCTGCTCCCTTATTCTGACTCCTTGCAGCTCACCGTTGAATACAAATGCGTGCTCACCGTCTACAAAGGGCATGTTGTTCTCCACCCTTATTCCTTCGTTTCGAAAGGCGCTGCGGGCGTGAGCCAACATCAAGGTGGTCACTCCGTACACCGCTTCTCTATCATCCCAGATGGGGTTGATATTGCGATAGATGCGCCACTCGCCTGCCTCTAGCCAGGCACAACCCCATCCGTGTCCTTGATATTCTCTACTGTTGCGGGAAATCTCGGCCAAGGTTTCGAGGTGAGGTCGCATATCAAAACGATGCTTGGACCGGACGCACAACAACCTGCACATTATCCCGATTCAGACGGGGTGTAGACCCGGAAATCCGAGACCGGCGGTCTCGGGCAGTCCATGCATGAGATTGAACACTTGAACCGCTTGCCCGGCTGCGCCTTTCATGAGATTATCGATTGCACTCATGACCACGAGGCGGTTGGATGCGATGTCGCGCTCGAAGCCAATGTCGCAATAGTTGGTACCGACGAGCAGTTTGGGCTCCGGATAACGGTGAATTCCGGTTCGCTCCTTCACTATTCGAATGAACGGTTCGCTCTCGTAGTCCTCCCGGTAGATCTTCCAGACCTGCTTCTCTTCCAAAGGCTCGACCAGAAAGACATGACACGTGGCTAGGATTCCACGCACCATCTCAATAGACGTGGCTGAGAAGTGGATGCTATCGGCGCCCAGTTCCTGTACCATCTCTGCCACGTGCCGGTGACCGGTTGGCTTGTAGGAGCGTACGGCCCCGCTACGCTCTGGATGATGGCTGGCGTCGCTAACCGCATTGCCGCCTTCACTAGAACCGGCCTTGACCTCAACAACGGCCAAGTCCACTAAGCCACGTCTGTACAGGGGGTGCAGCGCCAGGATTGTAGCGGTGGCATTACAGCCCGCACAAGCCACTTGCTTGGCGTGTTCGATACGCTCACGGTGAAGCTCAGGAATGCCATAATCGAACGTGTCTAGCAGATCGGGTCGCGAGTGTTCTCGTCCATACCATCTGTGGTATTCG
>JARRLJ010000160.1:0-12793 GCA_037387025.1 Gemmatimonadales bacterium | reverse complement strand
GTCTTGCCACGCGCATGCGGAGGGCTTTGATCTGTTCATGCGGTGGTTGGGCGATACCGTACGGGCGCTGAAGGGTGATGCGGTCGAAGTCGAGTATCCTGCGCCGGAGGTGATCCTGGACGTACCCGCGTATCTGCCCGAGACCTATGTCCCCGACGATGACGCCAAGCTCGATTTTTATCGGCGACTGGCGCGCTCGGGGCGGCTGTGCGAAATTGGTGCGTTGCGCGAGGAACTACGAGACCGCTTTGGTCCGCTACCCGTGGAAGCGGAGCGGCTGCTCGTAGTATCGGAGCTGCGCGCGTTGGGGGCCACGCTTGGACTGGAAACAATCATCGTTCGAGGCGATGAGGCGCGTCTGAAGTTTCGAACGGGAACCGCGCCACGCCTGATGCGGCTGTCGGCCGCGATCGATGAGGTGCAGTTTGCCGCGGAGGTTAGAAGAACTGTGCCGCTGTACTTGCGGTTGACGCGGTTGGGTGGGGTGCCTATCGATTCCGGCCTCGTACAGGTGCTCTCTGCAGCGCTCGGCGACGACCGCGCATCATCGGGCGCGTCGGCGCCCGGAGCCATCCAGGAGAGATAATGCGTCGTATTCTGATTTGTACGTCGGCGCTGGTACTTGTCGGCTGTGGTGACCTGTTCAATAGGAACATCGTTGCGCGTGCCGGTGGCAACGAGTTGACTGCCGATTGGCTGGCGGAGGCAATAGCCGAGGGAGAAATTGCAACGCAGCCCACGGCTGTCGAACGCTGGGCTTGGTTGTGGGTTCAATACTCGTTGTATCTACAGCGGTTGGCAGAAGGTGATTCGCTCGTTGACACTACGACAGTCCTCGAGGCGATGTGGCCAGAGGTGCTCAAGGCGACCGTCAACAACTACTACGATCGATTGCTAGCAGAACGTCTGGTGGTAACGGAAGCGACCATAGACAGTGCCTACAATGCGGGTGATCACAGGCTAATAGACCACATTCTAGTCGCAGGTGGCCCACGTTATCCTCCTGACGAGGATGCAAGGCGGCAGCGCTTGGCGCGTTCCCTCGAGGCGCGGCTGGGAGCGGGCAGCCCCTGGGAGGATGAAGCTCAACATACGGATGATCCGGCAACGAGGAATTCAGGGGGGCGGCTCGGGATCATTACAGTGGGTGAGACGATGCCCGAGTTTGAACAGACGGCCTTCTCGCTGGCACCAGGGGAGATGTCGGGGGTGGTGCAAACCGAATTCGGCTATCACATCATAAGGCGCCCGGCCCTCGACGATGTCCGTGATGAGTACCGGGAGGCAATCACGGGAGTCCTGGTCCAGCGGTGGAAAGAGGAATTCCTAGCGAGCTTGGAAGCGGAAAGGGAGCTACAGGTTCTCGAGGACGGGCCCGCAATAATGCGATACGCCGCGGATCGACCAATCCGGATCTTGGCGTTGGAACCGGGAGACGTGATCGGAACGTACGAGGGCGGCGAGCTTACCGACGTCACATTCGTGGGATGGTTGCAGGCTTTGCCGTCGTGGGAACATATGAGCATTGAGGGGGCAGGTGACGAGGAACTCAAGGAGATGGCCCGTGTCGCCATGCAAAATGAGATCCTTTACCTCGAAGCCAAGAGCGTCGGAACGAGGTTGCGCGACGAGCAATTTGCGGAGATCAAGAGGCAATTGAATAACAGGCTCAAATGGTTGCGCAGCGCGATGCGAGTTGACTCAGTCTTGGCGCGGGCCGTTCGGGAGGATCGAGAAGGAGTCGCCCGGGAAGTGCTCTTCGAGTACACGCGACGCGTTATCACCACACATCGAGATGTGCAGACCGTCCCGCCGTTTCTAGCGCGCAGGTTACGGGCCGAGGAAGATTGGGAGTTTTCCTATCCCGGACTCAATCGGGCGATACGACGGTCTGTGGCACTCAGCGATGAGCGGAGCAGCAAAGATGGGGGCGACACGGAGGGCAGCCGGGAGTGAGTGGAGGTAAGACAGCCGGGCAACAAATCGTGCGGGTCGACAGGGTACTGTCGTCCCGCGTTTGCATTTTGCTCATCGTGCAGGCGTGGCTTAGCGGCTGCTCCGTACGCGATGCGTTCACCGCGCATACGGACGTGGTCGCGCAGGCGGCAGGGCACGAACTCACGGTCGAAAGGTTGGGACAACTGATCGCCGCGGGTAACCAGATCCCTCTGCGTCGCGAGGTGGTTAATCGAGTGGCCGGACTGTGGGTGAACTATGCTCTGCTTGCCCACCGGCTGGCGGAGGGAGACTCTCTGCTAGACTCGGCAACGGTAGTAGTGGCACTCTGGAGTGATGCTCAGCAACAAACCGTCACGCATTATCACGAAGAATTGGTTGCCAACAATGTCACGATTGCTGAGTCAGTGGTCGACAGTGCCTATCGAGGCCTCGGGGGATGAAGGATGGATTAGGGCAAACCAGGAAAACGAAGATTCCGTCTCGAAGGTTCAAGGAGGGAGCCTGGGTATCATTGGGCGGGGTGAGACTGTACGCGAGTTCGAGGAGGCGGCGTTCAGCCTAGCGCCGGGAGAAGTCTCCTCGGTCGTCGAATCGGACTACGGATACCACATCGTCCGCCGTCCGGAGCTGGCTCGAGTCCGGGCGGAATACGAGGAAGGGCTGCGAGATATCTTCATAGAGCGAATGAACTTCAAGTTCATAAACGAGGTACAAGACAGGTGGGAGATAGAGGTACGGCCGGATGCAGCTGAGCTGATGCGCAAAGTGGCAGAGGACCCGGCACGATACCGCAAATCAGGGAAAGTGATCGGTAGCCACTTGGGTGGAGATTTCACGATGGGGGATTTCGCTCGTTGGCTACAGGCCCTTCCTGCCGAGTACACCAGGGAGGTAATGAACTCGGATGTCGACCAGTTGTCACAGTTCGCGACTGGGTTGATGCGTAACGATGTCTTGGAGATCGAAGCACGCGCCGCAGGGCATGGGCTAACTGCCGAAGACTACTCAGTCCTGCAAGAAACGTTGTCCCAGGAGTTGGCGCGATTGCGCACGGCAATGCGCGTCGACTCAGCAGCTGCGGCTGGTAGCCAGGCAGCTCGGTTTGCCTCCGTGGATACAGCTGTTGACAACTATCTATCGGCCATTACTAAGGATCTTGCTCAGTTGGTGATCGTGCCCCCATTCCTCGCTGAGAAGCTGCGTGATGAGATGGAGTGGAAGATCAATCCGAGTGGTGTGAACCGGGCACTGGAACTCGGTACTCACATGCGCGCAGCTCTCGGGGCCGGCAGAGTGGCATCACAATCTGATAGCGCTCCAGCGAATGAGGAGGATCAGTGAAGACCATTCGCTCACTTTGGGTCAGTGTCCTGCCGTCACTCTTGTGGGCTGGTTCGGTAGTGGCACAGGAAGTGACGGAAGTACCCAGAATTAGAGTCGACTACATAGTGGCTATCGTGGGTGATACACCCATACCGTATTCAGTTCTGCTTCAGGAGTTGAATGGTTTTGAGCAGCGCGGTGGTCAGATCCCAAGTGATCCTGACTCCGTGAGATTGCTCGAACGGGATTTGCTTCAAGCGGTTATCGACCAGGAGTTGCTCGTCCAAGCCGCCGAACGCGATACCATGGTGCAGGTCACTGAGGAGGAAGTCCAAGCTGCAGTTGACGACATTGTGAGGACTGTGCGCGATGACTACCCGTCGCAAGCCGACCTGGTAAGAGCACTTGCACAGTATGGGTGGGCAGATCTCGATGCCTATCGGATCTGGGTGGCCGAGCAGCAGCGAAGAGACATGCTGCAGACTGCGTTGCTGCAGCAGCTCCAGAACAAGGGTGAGATAACGCCGCGACACCCAACGGATGCTGAGTTACTTCAGGCATATGAGGAACGAAAAGCGACGTTCCCGAAGCGTCCCGCGACAGTCTCATTCCGTCGCATTTCGGTTGCGGCACAGCCGGACACCTCGGCTATTGCAGTGGCGCTGATCAGAGCCGACTCCGTACGAAACGCGATAGTGAATGGCGCTGACTTTGCCGAGGTGGCGCGCCAGTACTCTGAAGATCCTGGTACGAGACAGGCGGGAGGGGATCTGGGGTGGTTCAGGCGCGGTTCGGGCCTGGCACCAGAGTTCGAAGATGTGGCGTTCCGGCTGCAGCCCGGGTTCGTTTCTTATCCGGTGTACACCAAGTTTGGGTTCCACTTGATACAGGTGCAACGTGCCGAACCGGCATCAGTCCAGGCGCGGCACATCCTCATCGCGCCGACGATCACAGAGGAGGATCTCGCAGAGGCGAGGGCCAGGGCCGACTCGATCCGCCAGCAACTCAGCGCTGGAGCCTCCTTCGACTCCCAGCTACCATCAAGTCTTGCAGAGCGCCGTGGAGGGTAGTGTGGTGTTACCAGTATTTAAAGAGCGAGGCAACAAACGGACTAAGTTTGCGATTCTTCTCATTGTGGAGCTGCGCCCCGAGGGAACCGTCACGTTTGACGATGTGAAGGACCAGCTACGGTCGCAACTTGCCCAGCAGGGTGGTATCCAGCGGTACCTGCAGACCTTGCGTGATGCCACCTATATAGAGATCCGACTCTGAGTACTTTATGCCTCCCCGCATCGCGATTACCGTTGGCGATCCCCGGGGCATAGGGCCAGAAATCGTCGGTAAGATTCTGCAAGATCCACCAGATGGGCCGGAATACCTGGTTATCGGGCCGGAACAACTGATTTCACATCTGCCATTTGAACACATCTACGTTGGAGAGTGTGCAGCGCGGCTCGGGTTGCATGAGGCCCATGGTCCAGTCCCGTCCCTCCACTTCGAGGGCCCGGCGAAAGAAGCGGGCATCGTAACGGCCCTCCAAATCGAGAAGGCAGTTTCTCTGGCTCTCAATGACTCAGTTCAGGCGATCGTGACCGGGCCGGCGGAAAAGCGGGCGCTCGACTTGGCCGGTTATCACTACCCCGGGCACACCGAGTGGCTGGGCGAGCTGGCAGGTGGCGTTGAAACTGCCATGATGCTCGTAGCTGGCAATCTCAGAGTGGTGCTGGTGACCACTCACATTCCATTACACGATGTTCCGGCCTCTATCAGTACCGAGCTGGTCGTGCGTAAAGGCTGCATGACTCGCACGGCTCTGAGAGACTGGTGGCGCATAGAGGAGCCGCGTTTGGCCGTATGTGCCTTGAACCCACACGGAGGTGAAGGCGGACTGTTCGGTAGAGAGGACAACGAGATACTCGAGCCAGCGGCGCGCGAACTAAATGCTGCAGGGCCGCTCCCTGCCGACACGGTTTTCGTGCGAGCCTTGCGAGGTGAGTTCGATGCGGTGCTCACTCCGTACCACGACGTGGGGATGACAGCTGTGAAGGTGGCCGGCTTCGGCAAAGGCGTGAACGTGACGCTCGGCCTCCCGTTCGTTCGCACGGCCCCCGATCACGGTACTGCTCTGGACATAGCGGGGAAGGGGATTGCGGATGCCGGATCGATGAGGGAAGCCGTGGCCGCGGCCGCGCGGTTTGCGAGCGTCAGGGCAAGGTAAGGAGACCTCGCGTTCATTGCTCCATCTCTGTACGCTCGTGTTTCGCAAGTGAGCTGATTCTGACCTTCTCCACCCGCCGTCCTTTCACGTCCAGCACCTCTATTACGAGATCACCCACCTTGATCGAGTCGCCTGCCTGTGGCAGGCGGCCCAGTTGGCCGAATACAAAACCACCAACGGTGAGATAGACATCGTGGTTAAGTGAGAAACCGAACCGTTTGTTCAGGTCAGCGATCTCGGTGTCACCGGGGACTGCTATTCCCTCCGGCCCGTAGTCTGGAAGTGCGTCGGCTTGGTCGTATTCGTCGTAGATCTCTCCGACTATCTCTTCGATCAGATCCTCCATCGTGACGATACCGGCAGTGCCGCCGTACTCGTCGAGGACTACCGCTATGTGATCCTTCGTCCTCTTCATGTCGGCAAGTACTTCCTCGACTTCGCGAGTACCGGGGACGAAGAATGCGTCTCGCATCAGCGTTGCGATCGGCTGGTCCGCTGCGGTGCTCAACGCTCCAAGGATTTGCTTCACGTGCACTATGCCTACTATCTGATCCAGCGATCCGCTGTAAACCGGGTACCTCGATCGCCCCGTTTCAGCCACGCGCTCTACGGAGGCGCCGACAGTCATGTCGACCGGCAATCCGACGACCTCAGTACGGGGGGTCATGACGTCATGGGCGTTCTTCTCGGTGAACTCGAATACACCTTCGATCAGTTCAACGTCCTCCTGTGCCAACTGCCCCGACTCCTGGCTTTGCTTGACGAGCATCACGATTTCTTCCGGAGAGTGGATACCTTCGAGTTCCTCGACGGAACCCTTGATGCCCAAGGTGCGTACCAGGCGGTTGGAACTGAAGTTCAGGAAGTTGGTGACCGGGCGCGTGATCCAGGAAAACATGTTCAACGGACCGGCACACCATCGGCTGGTGGCCTCGGGAAAGGTGATTGCCCAGGCTTTGGGAGCCTGTTCGCCCACGACGACGTGCAGGGCCGTGATCACCGAGACGGCAACAATGGATACGATTGCCCCTCGCGTGAGAAAGTCCAGCGCGGCAGGCAACTTGGCAAACCAGCCATGCAGAGCGACCGCTATGGTATCTTCCGCTACGTAGCCGAGCATGATCGACGCGAGCGTTATTCCAAGCTGGGCGGCGGAGAGTTGCCGGTAGAGGTCTTGCAGGGCGAACTGTACGATCTTAGCCTTCCGATCACCCTGGCGGACCATCTCTTCGATCCGTGTGCGGCGGGATGCAACGAGGGCAAACTCGGAAGCCACAAAGAATGCATTCGCGGCGAGCAACACCATCACTGCCACGATGCGAAGCAGGAGCGAACCGAGGGTAATCTCTTCCATGAGCGTAGGCGAGTCTAAGGTAAATATCCCGGCCAGTTCTGCAACAGCGGAGAATGCGGTGGACTGTGTGGCATGCCTCCCGGCGAGGAGACACACTCGTTCTCTCAAGCTGGTGCTCCTGCTGACGGTCGCCATCATGGCTGCCGAGGTCGTCGGCGGTTGGTTGTCGAACTCGCTGGCATTGCTGGCAGATGCGGGTCACATGTTGACCGATTCCGCAGCCGTTGCTCTGGCACTGTTCGCATCCTGGATTGCGGCTCGCCCGGCGACTGAGGACAAGACGTTCGGCTACATGAGACTCGAGATACTCGCCGCGCTTGTAAACGGAACCGTTCTCATTGCGGTAGCGGGTTTGATAGTGTGGCAGGCGATCGTCCGCTTTGCCGTTCCACCCGACGTCGAGCCGCGAATCCTGTTCGGTGTTGCCACACTGGGATTGGTCGGAAACGCAGTGGCCTTGCGAATTCTCCACGGAGGGCACGCGCACTCGCTGAACGTGCGTGGTGCGTACCTGCATGTGCTGGGAGACCTGCTCGGGTCGATAGGTGCTCTTGCCGCCGGGGTAGTCATCCTGACAACTGAATGGACGTTAGTGGATCCACTCATTTCACTGTTCATCGCTCTACTCATTCTGGTAGGGTCGTGGAGATTGGTGAAGGAGAGCGTGGAGGTTCTACTGGAGGCGACGCCGCCGCACATCGATCTCAAAGAAGTGGCTGCCGCCATAACCGGAATACCAGGCGTAACGGGTGTGCACGATCTTCACGTGTGGACTGTGACGTCGGGGGTTGTGGCCATGAGCGGTCACGCTGTTGTATACAGGCCGGAGCAAAACCAGGGCGTATTGGAGGCCGTGCAGCAGCGCATGGCCCGCCTGGGAATACACCATGTCTGCCGAGGGACGTTGTTGAAGAGTGCAGACGGCAGATTGTGGAATGGAGACTGCGGATTGAATCAGAATTCGAGTAGCGCGTGAGCGAGCAGGCGAATTATGACGTCCTGGTCATAGGGGCGGGTATTGCCGGGTTGAGCACGGCCTTGCGAGTCGCGGATCACGCGAAGGTAGCGCTCATCGCGAAGGGTCCTCTCACAGAGGGCTCCAGTCTGTACGCGCAGGGCGGCATTGCCGCAGTAATGGATTCCGAGGACTCGGTGGACGCGCATGTGAGGGATACACTTGCTGCCGGGTGTGGGCTCTGCGATGAGGATGCCGTTCGGTTTACGGTGGAACACGGTCCGGAATGCATAAACTGGCTGATCGCACTGGGTGTCCCCTTCACGAAAGAGGAACGAAGGGGCAACGAGAATGAATATCATCTCACCCGCGAGGGAGGGCACAGCCGCAGGCGCATCATGCACGCGGCTGACGCGACAGGCCGGGCCAGCTCCACGACTCTAGAGAAGCATGTGAGGCAGCATCCCGGGATCGATGTTTTTGAGGACCACATCGCGGTCGACCTCATCGCCGGGACGAAATTCGGCTTGCCGGACGATCGGTGTCTTGGCGCGTACGTGCTGGACCGTGACGCCGATCGGGTAATGGCATTTGGCGCCCGGGCCACTGTGCTGGCCACGGGAGGCGCGAGCAAGACGTATCTGTATACGAGCAATCCCGACGTCTCCACGGGCGATGGGATCGCGATGGCGTGGCGCGCCGGATGCCGCGTCGCCAACCTGGAATTCGTCCAATTCCATCCCACCTGCCTGTTTCATCCTGAGGCCAAATCCTTTCTGATCAGTGAGTCTGTGAGAGGTGAGGGTGGCAAGCTGGTGCTGCCGGATGGTGGCAGATTCATGCAGCGGTTCGACGAGCGCGCTGAGTTGGCCCCGCGCGACATCGTGGCACGCGCGATCGACTTTGAGATGAAGCGGCTCGGGCTCGATTGCGTCCTGCTCGATGTCAGCGACAAGCCCGCCGAGTTTATCCAACGACGGTTCCCAACGATTTTCGCGCGCTGCCTGGAGTTCGGCTACGACATGACCAAGGAAGCGATTCCGGTGGTACCCGCAGCGCATTACACCTGCGGTGGCGTCATGATCAACCGGGCTGGTAGAACGGATCTGGCAGCTCTCTATGCAGTTGGAGAGACTGCGCACCCCGGTCTCCACGGGGCCAACCGACTGGCCAGCAACTCGATCCTGGAATGTCTGGTCTTTGCTGCGTCGGCTAGCGAAGACATTGTGAGCTGTGTCGCCAATACCGATCCACCGCCGGCCCTGCCGGGATGGGATGAGAGCTGGGTGACGGACTCGGATGAGGAGGTTGTGGTTTCGCACAACTGGGATGAAGTGCGCCGTGCGATGTGGGACTACGTGGGGATCGTGAGGACCAACAAGCGGCTGGAACGAGCCAAACGAAGAATCGATGTGCTGCGTGGCGAAATACACGAGTATTACTCGAACTTCAAGCTCACCAACGATCTCATAGAGCTTCGCAATTTGGCACTAGTAGCGGACCTGGTGGTTCGATCGGCGATCGAGCGAAAGGAAAGTCGCGGGCTGCACTTCACCCTCGACTATCCCGGCACCGCCGAGGTTGGGCAGAACACGGTGCTCACACCTTGATATTCCCGCTATGGCGATCTATACTGCGCCGCTCTCAGAATACGTAAATTGGTGAAATCAAAGACGTTAGAAGTGAAGGAAACAGGGACGTCAATGCCTGAGTCACGACCCGTGCGGAACATCGCGATAATCGCCCACGTCGACCACGGCAAGACAACGCTGGTTGACCAGATGCTGCGGCAGGCGGGGGTGTTCCGCGCGAATCAGCAAGTGCAGGAGCGGGTCATGGACTCTAACCCGCTGGAGCGCGAGCGGGGCATAACCATCCTCTCCAAGAACACAGCGGTAACGTGGAACGGCGTGAAGATCAACATCGTCGACACTCCCGGTCACGCCGACTTCGGAGGAGAAGTGGAGCGGATCATGCGCATGGTGCAGGGGGTTCTGCTCCTGGTGGATGCCGCTGAGGGACCGATGCCGCAGACGCGGTTCGTGACACGCAAGGCATTGGAGCTGGGCCTCAAACCAATAGTCGTGATCAACAAGGTGGACCGAGCCGACGCCCGACCGCTCGAAGTGCACGATGAGGTGTTGGAGTTGTTCATGGAATTGGAGGCAACGAACGAGCAGCTGGATGCCCCATTTCTGTATGGATCGGCACGGGAGGGGTGGGTAGACCGCCAGGTTGTGAAGGCGCACGATGGTGTCAGCCTCGAGCCACTGTTCCACGCCATAATAGATACGGTCCATCAGCCGCCCGGTGACTTGAGCGAGCCGTTTCAGATGCTGGTTTCGACGATCGATCATTCGAGCTACGTGGGCCGTATCGCCGTGGGCCGCATTGAGCGGGGTCGGATCCGCACGGGTCAGCCGGTTGCGTTGCTTCCCCTGGGAGAGCCAGGCATGATTTCTGAAACTGAAATGGTGCGGGGCCGGGTGCTCAGGCTGTACGGGTTTGACGGGCTGGAACGAGTCGAGCTGCAGCAGGCCGTTGTGGGGGACATCGTTGCCCTGGCGGGACTCGAGGGAATAGAGATCGGAGCTACCCTGACGGATCCCGAACGGCCCGAGCGGCTGAGCGGCATTGCCGTTGAGGAACCCACGATTTCGGTCGACTTCATGGTCAACGACTCGCCGTTTGCCGGGCAGAGCGGCAGGTTCGTTACGTCGAGGCAGGTGCGGGACAGGTTGTACCGTGAATTGGAGCGCAACGTGGCCTTGGGTGTCGAGGACACGGAACAGCCCGACGTCCTTCGGGTGTCAGGCCGAGGAGAACTGCACCTGGCCATTCTCATGGAAACCATGCGGCGAGAGGGTTACGAGTTCCAGGTTAGTCGGCCCAGAGTCATAACCCACGAGCGCGAGGACGGACGTCTGGCCGAACCGTACGAAGACCTCGCAGTCGATGTGCCGGAGGACATGCTGGGCGTCGTGATCGAGAAGATGGGAGCGCGGCGCGGTGACATGATAGACATGCGGAACCCGGGCCAGGGGCGGGTCCGGATGCGGTTCAAGATACCGTCACGGGGCTTGTTTGGATTCCGCTCCGAGTTCCTCACCGACACGAGGGGTGAGGGCACGATGCATCACCGATTCCTGGAGTACGGTCCCTGGGCCGGACCGCTCGGCGGCAGGTCGAGGGGCGTACTGGTGGCGGATAGGGAGGGCGTTGCTATAGCTTATGCACTGTATGGCCTGCAGGAGCGGAGTACCTCGTTTGTGGCTCCCGGAGACCCGGTATACGGGGGAATGATAGTGGGTGAGAATGCCCGCGCCGGTGACATGGACGTGAACGTGACCAAGGGAAAGAAACTCACCAACGTGCGGGCGGCGGCAGCGGACGAAAACGTGATTCTGGGGCCTCCGCGCCAGATCACGCTCGAGTACGCCCTGGAATACATCGAGGACGACGAGTTGATAGAGATCACGCCGGAGGCGATCCGGCTGAGGAAGCGCGCGCTCGAGGGAACGGCTCGGAAAAAGGCCGCCCGTCAAGCGGCGCGTGCAGCGCAGGGGTAGCGGAAGTCACACTGTGGAAAGGAGCTTTGGAGGGAGCCATGTTGTCCTGGGAAGCGTCGATTCCGTCGATAGTCGACCAGGTGGAGGAAGAGCAGGATCCATGGGAGGAGAACCTCGACTTCGAGGAAGACGACGAGTACGAGAGCGACGACGAGGATGACGACTACTTGGAAGACGAGTACGAGGAATACGAGGAGGAGTTTGGCCAGGATGACGAGCCGCGGCACGGTCGTCGTCCGGCCGAGTGGGACTGAATTCGCCGCACCTTGAGCTGCACCTCGAAGGGCCTGTCGGAGGCATGTCCTTCCCGATCCACCTTCCCCCGGTATCGTGGCAGGGCGAAGCACACCTTGCGCTGTGATCTGGATGAGTTCGGTGGAGCAGCATACGGGCGATCTTCAGAGTCGGGACTCCCGGTGCTACATTATTCCCTTGGCACGGGCCAGTAGCTCAGGTGGTTAGAGCGCACGCCTGATAAGCGTGAGGTCGAAGGTTCAACTCCTTCCTGGCCCATCAATGCCGCGGATGTCCGCGGGAGGTGCGGATTGACGCGGACTAGTGCCGCGGATCTGACTGGAGAGTGCGGATCAGCGCGGTATTGATTTCGGAACCTGGCATCCCGGCCGACCACCCCTGCCGCCGTCATCCTCTGCCATCGTCCGTCATTACACGCCGTGACCCTCTTCGTCACCCATTCTTGCCCGCATCGTTTCGTCCGTCCCCCCTCAAATCCACCTCCCACGGACCCTGCATACCCGACGAGCTCTCTATCTCGTAGCGCCACACGACAGAATCGGCTATGCGCACCTCGAGCGACTGGCACGTGCGCGGCAGCCGCAGTTCGTAGCTGACCGATGATGCGCTGGTGTTCCGTATGGTGAGACCGGCTGCCTGCACCACGAATCCCTCGCCGGCGTCACGACCGATCATTCGAGCCGAAGCCGCAGTGCTCGTGTCCACGTAGACTCGCAGTACACCGGCCGACTGTCTCTCGCCGAATTCGATCAGGAACTCAGCGCCCGTCGGTACGAACGATACCAGCGAACCAGTGGTCTGTTCGGGCGGCGTGCTCGTGTCTGCGCCGAGTAGTGAGCGGAACGTATCGATCACCCAGGCACGCACCGGTGATACCACCGCTGCACCGGCCAGGATCAACGTGACCACGGCGGCCACGAGCGTTGTCCTGCGTGACCACCACCGTCTCACGGTTGAGTGCGTCTGAGGCCTGCTGCCTTTCGGCACGGGTGTGGTGTCACCTTGAACCGGCTCTTCCAACTGAAACAGCAGTGCCGAGAACCGCTGTGACAGTCGCGCGAGGCGGTCGTGTTTGCGCTTGCACTCGGCGCAGCCGGCCAACTGGCGCCGCCGCATGCGGTCTTCCTGGTCGCTGCACTCGGCGTCGCGCAGCCGCATGA
>JARRLJ010000159.1:1565-6633 GCA_037387025.1 Gemmatimonadales bacterium | reverse complement strand
TCTCGAGCTGTGGGGTCCTTGCCATCGGCTCCGTGGACTGCGTTCAGCACCACCGCACAATCCTCAACGCTACGGCAGAGGGGGCCGAGTTTGTCCATGCTCCATGACAGAGCCATTGCCCCGTACCTACTGACTCGTCCGAAAGTGGGTCGCAGTCCCGTGGCACCACAGCGCGTGGCGGGTGACACTATGGATCCCAGTGTCTCACTTCCGATGCTGAATCCGACCAGGCCGGCCACCGTGGCGGCCGCCGAGCCTGCCGACGAGCCGCTTGAACCTTGCTCCAGATTCCAGGGGTTCCGCGTCCGGCCTCCGAACCAGACATCCCCCATCGCAAGCGCTCCGAGCGTGGTTTTGGCGACCAGCACTGCGCCTGCTTCCTCCAGTCGGCTAACCACTGTGGCATCCTCTTCTATCACTTGGTCTTCGAACGGCCGGGCCCCCCATGTGGTTCGGTACTGGTCCTCGGCGACCAGGTCTTTCCCACCCCACGGAATGCCGTGAAGGGGTCCTCTGTAGTGGCCACGCGTGAGCTCTGCATCTGCGCGGCGAGCCTGTTTCAGTGCCAGGTCCTCTGTGAGGGTTACAACGCACTCGAGAGTTGGGCTGTGACGTTTGAGTCGGTCCAGATACATCTGTGCCAGTTCTACGGCGGATACCTGACGGGTTCGTATCAGCTCCGCCGTGCGCGTGACCGGCCAGAAAGCCACCTGCTCGAGGTCGGCTGGCCGTTTCGTGTCCGGCTGTCGAGATACTCTGAAGGAACTCTCCCCGGTTGGCAGTTTCCTTCCCGGGAGCACTGGGTCGAAACCGATTGCCGGCTGGACGCTGTTGGGGATATGCAGTTCGCGGAGTTGCTCGTACCGCCTCAGATTCCGATTTAGACCTTCCAGCATGAGTTCGCGTTCCTCGTCGTCGAACTCCAATCCGGAAACTGCTTCGGCGCAGGCGATGATTTCCTTGGTAATCGGGCCTTCCTGTGCCTCTTGCCACAGGAGTGCTGGAAAGATGCTACTGCCTAGTCCGAGGGTGGAGAAGTAGGCCATGAATGACCTACGGTCGAGGGTCTCAGATCGATCGGGTGCTGGCGCAGGAACCAGAGGCATGGAGCGCTCACTTTCTGCTAGGTGGCAGGTGGCCCCCAACTACTAGATACGGTCGGCGCATGAGAACCGGCACAGATTCGACAGAAGGTAGGATTGACCGCTCCTGCGCGCCAGGAAACGCTCGGCAGTCGAGACTGAGCTTGGACTAGGGGCTTGCTACAGCGTCCAGTGCTCGCTCGAGCTTCTGTCTGACTTCGTGCGCGAACGGTTCGATCTCGGCATTCCCCGTGATCTTCAGCTGCTCGATCGGATCGATAGCTGCCACGCACGTCCGGCCGGCTTCATCTGTTGCATAAACGATCACATTGCACGGCAACAGCAAGCCGATGTCTCGTTCGGCCGTTAGTGCCTTATGAGCGATCGGCGGGTTGCAGGCACCCAGGATGACGTAAGGTCGGAAGTCGACATCTAGTTTGTTTTTCAGCGTTTGTTTGACGTCGATTTCTGTTAATATGCCGAAGCCCTCCTGTGCCAGTTCTTCGCGTACTCTCTCCACGGTTGGCCCGTAAGCGAGTTGCACTTCGACGCTCAGTCCGTAGCTAGTCGTTTGCTGTGCCATCGCAACCGCTCCAATTCTCCGTTAGGCAGTCCATCTTCAGGTCGGGGGGACCTCAAATGTGGACCTCAAATCATGTTTGCCGAATGAAATATATACCTGACTAACTAACTGGCGTGTAGGCCGTCTCGCGTGTCGGTTTCGTTACAGATCCCAAGTTGACCTAGAGCGTCCTCCATGGTACCATATGCGTGCCCGCCTCCTGGCAGGCATCTTTTTTTCTGGGACCGACAACCCTGCGAACGCTAATGCCTTTGAGACGGCACTTTCTCAGCCGCAGCGCTAGAGTTGTGGCCACAGGTTTCGTTGCACTCGCGGCCTTGGGGCTCAGTGCATGCAGCGGACCGTTCCCGCAATCGACGCTGGATCCGACCTCTGGGTTTAGTGCCGAGCTGAGTGATCTGTACGGCACCATCTTCTGGTGGGCAGTGTTCGTGTTCGTGGTCGTGGAAACGCTGCTGGTCTACACGGTGATCCGATTCCGATCGAAGCCTGGTCAGGATGGAGAACCCAAGCATGTTCACGGGCATACGGCGCTCGAGATCGCGTGGACTCTTGCACCCGCCGTGATCTTGGTCTTCATAGCCGTACCTACCATCCGAACCATCTTCAGGGTTGAGGGCACGCCCGAACCTGGTGCGCTCCAAGTCGAGGTCATAGGACACCAGTGGTGGTGGGAATATCGGTACCCGGAGTTGGGTATCGTGACGGCTAACGAGCTCCACTTACCAGTTGGCAGGCCTGTCTCGCTCAGCATGACGTCGGCGGACGTGATTCACAGCTTCTGGGCACCTCGCTTGGGTGGGAAGCGCGACGTGATTCAGGGACGCACCACCAGGCTGGCGTTGACGCCCGACTCGGTTGGGATGTTCACGGGCCAGTGTGCCGAATACTGTGGTACCTCACACGCAAACATGCGGCTACGTGTATTCGTGGATGTCGAGGAAGATTTCGACGCTTGGGTGGCCCAGCAATTGACGCCACCTCCGCCACTCGATTCGCTCGATGGTATTGTCCGGAGAGGTGCCGAAGTTTTCTCGAGTGTCCGTGAGCCGGCCAACCACTCGTGCATGGTCTGTCATAAGGTGGAAGGCCTCACTTTCGGCGCAATTGGGCCTGACCTGACGCATGTGGGCAGTCGTACGACCATAGCAGGTGGAATCTTGCCCAACACGGCCGCAGGACTTCGCAGGTGGCTCACCAACCCGCCCGATGAGAAGCCTGGGGAGTTGTTGGGCAGGTCCATGCCCAAGATTGATTTGACGGAAGAGGAGATCGATGCGCTCGTCGCTTTCCTCCAGAGCCTGAGATAACGGGAATACGGATGGCTACTTCAGTTGCCGAGCACGCACCGACAACGATCTCCGGAGATAAGTCCGGGGTCTGGAGCTGGATAACCACCACTGATCACAAGAGGATCGGAATCCTATATGGTGTAACGGCCTTCATCTTCTTTCTGTTGGGTGGTATCGAAGCGCTGATCATCCGGGCCCAGTTGGCTTCACCCAACAACACGCTGGTCGATGCGGATACGTTCAACCAGCTGTTTACGATGCACGGCACGACGATGGTCTTTCTCGCGATCATGCCACTGTCTGCTGCCTTCTTCAACTACATCGTGCCGCTCCAGATCGGTGCCCGTGACGTGGCGTTCCCCAGGCTGAACGCGTTCAGCTACTGGGTATTCCTGTTCGGCGGGTTGTTCATCAATTCCAGCTTCTTGTTTGGAGTGGCGCCCGACGGGGGCTGGTTCGGATACGTGAATCTGACGTCCAAGACGTTTTCACCTGGTCTCAATATCGATTTCTGGGTGCTTGGACTGCAGGTGCTGGGGGTCGCATCAATCGCTGCTGGGATCAACTTCATCGTCACCATTGTCAACTTTCGCGCACCGGGTATGAAACTCATGCGAATGCCGGTGTTCACTTGGATGACCCTGGTAACGCAGTTCATAGTCGTGACGGCTTTCCCGGTCATTACGATTGGCCTCGTGTTCCTCATGTTCGATCGGTTCTTTGGGACGAACTTCTACAACGTTGCTGCGGGCGGCGATCTCTTGTTGTGGCAACACCTGTTCTGGTTGTTTGGCCACCCCGAGGTGTACATCCTGATCTTGCCCACCATGGGCATGGTATCCGAGGTTCTTCCGACGTTTTCGAGAAAACCTCTCTTTGGATACGCCGTGGTCGTTTACTCAGGCGTACTGATAGCGATCATGGGATGGGGAGTCTGGAGTCACCACATGTTTGCGGTAGGCCTTGGGCCGATAGCAGACTCGGTGTTCGGCGCTACGACCATGCTCATCGCCATTCCCACTGGGGTCAAGATTTTCAATTGGATCGCCACGATGTGGGGGGGTAGGTTGGAGCTGAAGACGCCGATGCTGTTCGCGATCGGGTTCATAGCAATGTTTATCATCGGTGGTCTTTCCGGTGTTATGCACTCTTCCCCGCCGAGCGATCTGCAACAGACGGACACCTATTTCGTGGTGGCACACATCCACTACGTCCTGGTGGGCGGCGCCATCATGGGGATATTCGCCGCCATTTACTACTGGTGGCCGAAGGTATTTGGCAAGATTCTGCACGATGGCATGGGCAAGGCCCATTGGTTCTTCATGTTGCTCGGTATGAACTTGGCGTTCTTCCCGATGCATTTCATTGGACTCTTGGGAATGCCGCGCCGAATCTACACGTATGACACCGCGCTGGGGGTTGACACCATGAATCTGGTATCGACTATCGGGGCTTTCATACTGGGCGCATCGTTCCTGATCTTCATCTACAATGTGATCTGGACGCGGAAGCGCGGTCAGCCCGCGGGCAAGAATCCCTGGAACGGCGCTACCCTAGAGTGGGCCATGTCATCTCCGCCGCCCGTGTACAACTTCTCTGTGTTGCCACGAGTGAACAGCAGATTGCCGCTGTGGACTGAAAACGGTGTCAACGATATCCCGGACGTTCCTCCAGAGCCTGTGCACGTTCCGGGCGGAACCGTGTGGCCGATTGCCACTGCGTTCGGGATTCTGTCACTGGCAACGGGTGCTGTCCTGCACAACCTCTGGGTGGTTCTGGCGGCAGCAGGTATAACAGTATTGTGCATCTATCGTTGGGCCTTCGAGCCCTTTGAGGTTTGATATGACCCACGCTGCTGCTCACCATACCAGCACGGGCCTCGACAGCCGCAAGATCGCATTCTGGATGTTCATAGGCTCCGAATGCCTCTTGTTTGGCACCCTGATCGCGACCTACCTGGTCTATGAGGGTCGTAGTGTCGTCGGACCCACTACGCGCGAGATACTGAACATTCCGGTTACGTCGGTGAGCACATTCGACCTGCTGATGTCCAGCCTCGCCATGGTGCTGGCCCTGGCAGCGGTAACTCGAGGTGACAAGGTGTGGGCGCG
>JARRLJ010000159.1:0-1517 GCA_037387025.1 Gemmatimonadales bacterium | reverse complement strand
CGCGGGTATGGCTGGCGACGACGGCAGGGTTGGGACTCGTGTTCTTGGGATTCCAAGCGTACGAGTTCACTACCTTTGTGCACGAAGGTCTTACCCTTCAAACGAACCTGTTCGGGTCCACATTCTTCACACTGACAGGCTTCCACGGCGGTCACGTGTTCGTCGGCGTTATCTGGTTGCTGACGCTCTTGGTGCGGTCCTTCCAGGACAAGCTGGGTCCAGACAAGGCAATGAACGTGGAAATTGCCGGTCTATATTGGCATTTCGTCGACGTAGTCTGGATTGTGATTTTTACAGTGGTCTACCTGATACAAGTGCAATGAGCGGATCCATGAGCGAAGCCGAGCAGATGACGGAGCAGCATGCGCACCCGACTACCGGGACCTACCTGGCTGTGGCTGCCGTCCTGACCGTCATAACTCTGGTTGAAGTGGGCGTCTTTTACGTACCGGCGTTCCAGAGCATCTTGGCACCTGCCCTGCTGCTGCTTTCGGGCACGAAGTTCTCTCTAGTCGTGATGTTCTACATGCATCTCAAGAACGACAGTCCGCTGTTTACGGCGATCTTCACCCTGCCTTTGTTGATCGCTATGGCGGTAGTTGTGGCGCTCTTGTTCCTCTTCGGGGTGTTCACGCTGGGGTGACCCTGAAGGTTGGTGACTGACGCCATCGATTCTGCAAAACGAACGTCTGCATAACTGAAAAACGCGCCGGCACCAGAAGGTACCGACGCGTTGGTTCGGACGAGGGAGCGGTTTGGCTTGCTATCGATCCCCGTCTGCTGTCTTTATGAACACCAGAGCCGTTCCCGAGCCCCGAGAAGTCAGCTGCAATACTCGCAGGGCCACGACCTGTCCGTCCGGAACAGCGTTCAGAGCGTCCTCCAAATCGCTCTTTGTGTACACGCGCTCATCGTCGACGTTTGTGATGATTGCGAGGTATCCGGTGGATGATGCGTTCAGTTTACCACGCGCCGGCCCGTCGCGGTCCACTTCGGTTACCAGGAGGCCGAACTCTACGTCATCCCCAAACCCTATACGGTTCGCCAAGCGGCGATCGAACTCCTCGACGGCGATTCCAAGGCGCGGTTCGAAGGTTCCCGTGTACTCGCTTTCGTCAGGCGTATCGCGAGCTACTGTGGGCTCGGTTTCGGTGTCAGCCTCTGTGAGGCGGACGCTGTAGGTGCGGCGCTGGCCGCCGTGCCGCGCCACCGTCACATCAATGCTCTCGCCAGGTTGCTTGAAGCCGACGGTCTGTTGTAGCTGTGACGAATACTGCACTTGCTGCCCGTCTACGTCGACAATGACGTCACGTTCCCGCAGACCTGCATCACGGGCAGGGCTGGAGCCTTCATCGGGAAAGCCGGTGATCACGACCCCTCTTATCTCGTCGAGGCCCACATAGGAGGCTGCTTCAGGGGTCACGTTCTGGATCAAGACGCCCAGAGCGGCCCGCCGCACTCGGCCCTCGGTGATGAGTTGCTCAGCGACATGGCGAGCCAAGTTGATTGGGATGGCA
>JARRLJ010000158.1:0-13622 GCA_037387025.1 Gemmatimonadales bacterium | reverse complement strand
TCCCAGTGCCTCATACCTGTTTGGCAGGCACAAGTCATTCACCCTGTGGCGCGCGAACCTCGTAGTGCAGCTCCAGCATGCCATTCCTGTAAGCCTTCACCTCCGCGAGATGGAGCGGGACATCTCTGTCGAGCTTCTCGAAGAACTGGATCCCGTCACCGATGATGACCGGCAGGATCGAGTAGCGCACGTCGTCGGCCAAGCCGAGCCGAAGCAACTCACCGCAAACCAGACCGCCTCCCACAAACCAGATGGAACGGTACGTAGGCCGCAGGTGCTCATTCACGAACTGGGTGAGATCGCCGGAGTGGAACGTCACCGTATCCCGTGTCCGCGGCAGATCGCGCGTGGTGAGCACAAAGACCGGCTTGTCACCGTACGCCCAGCCCAACCCCCGGCCCTCGAAACCCAGCGCGGTCTCATAGGTTCGCGAGCCCATGACGTAACAATCGATAGCGGCGAGGAACGCCTCGACGAATTCCGGGTCCATCGTGTCCCCGTCCGCGAATTTGTCCGAAGTTTCCATCCAGTCGACCTGCCCGTCTCTTCGAGCGATGAAGCCGTCAAGGCTGGCCGCCATATGAATCGTCACGCGAGAATCATGATCTGCCATCGTCTCACCTTCGTGCTTGGCGCTTTCGGCGCACCCACCGAATGATATGGGTAATGCCGAGTAGACCCACCATCGGCAACCCAATCCAGACCACCTCGTTCGCCAGAATACGAAGTGCCGGCCCGCTTAAAAAGCCAGCGATACTCAGCGGTGACGTTGCAAGAGGCCGCCACGGGGCAAAGTACCGCGTGTTGTCGAACGGAATGAGAAAGCCCACCCCCAATCCTGCATCCGTAAAGGCATCAATCACACCATGCGAGGCCGTAGCAGCAAACGCAAGCACAACCAGGATCTGCCAATCTCCGCTGAAAGGCTGAACGCTGCGAACAGTAGCGAGTGGGTGAACCCCCGGTGGCCGAGCATATGCTCGTAGGGAATACCCAGTCTGAACCCGATGACATCCAGATCGGGCAGCATCGCCAGGATGCCAAGAACACAGGCGAGTCTCGCCTTAGATATGTCCGCCGATACCAGTGAGGCCAACGATCCAGCGACGAGTGCGTGAGAGATCACCGTTGCCACTGGCAGATCGCTGCAGTGCTGCCTAAAGGCAAGCGGCTCGGCTACGGATACCGGGACTCTCTCGGTGAGCTGCACACATAAAGGGTGTACTCCTCATAGAAATCAGCGCGACCGCGCCTTTGAGCCGCTACGTGCTGCGGATGCTCTCTCCAGGCCCGGAGACACTCCTCTGTGGCCTCACGGATCATTCGCCGCCTCCCAGAGGCCTCAAACGCCTCCAGCTCTCGACTGGTTGCCAAGCAGATAGATAGATGGCCACAAACGTGAACACCATCGCAGCCCAGTCGACGCCAAAGTACTCTAGAGAGAACACCTGTTCCAAGCCGAGCCTCCCTTTGTCTATTGCCGTAGCAAAACGCCCTAGATGGCCGGATTCATCGCCTTGTCAGGCCTCACCCTCGATCCGCTCGCCAATCAAGATGCGAATGAACTGAACGACCGCAAACAGGAGCATCACGACCAATCCGAAATAGAATACTGAGTACGCATGGTCGGGGCTGAATGTGGTCGATGCCCCAAGCGCCAGTATCAGAATGATTCCCCCAGCGTACATGCAGACAAAGATCGTGTTGTTCAACGCGCGTTCGTGCTCGGCCGGCAACCGGCGCTTTGCCCTGTAGATGAATATCAGCATGCACACCAACCAGATCGCGAAGACCGCGGAGGAATATCTATCGGCGGGGCCGGCGTCTCCAATCGTGGAAGCCAGGCCATTGCGAAGAAACACGAGAAACGCAGGTGTCAACGCGAGCAGCAGGAGGTTGATCGTTCGGAACCGATCCACGGGAGACAGCGTCCGGGAGCGTTGTAGAAAAACGGTCACAACGGCAGAGAACCCTGCCAATCCGATCGAGAACTCTACGATGTCGCCCAAATTTTCGTAGTCCATTTCGATGGCGCCTAGACTTCCAGTCTCCACCTACCCGGCCGGAAACTCATCGAATTGAGGCGCGTCGCCTCCGATGTGGTCCCAGGGCGCCTTTGATCCCACGAATATGTGCATTTCAATCTCGACTCCCGGATCACCGTCGACACATCCAAGCGTAAGACCGTGAACCTCTCCATTCCAAAGTCCGCAAAGGGTCGAGCCGCAGCTGGAGCAGAAGCCGATCGCCCATCCTTGATCCGCCGAGGTAGCAAGGAATTCTCTACCGTGCCAGGTGAGCCTGCTGTCCGGCGCAAGCTCTGCATAAGCGGAGGACGCTCCGCTGAATGCCTTCCGGCATCGGGAACAATGGCAGGCACGACCGTTTCGCAACGAACCATCAAGCTCATACGAACCTTTCGCGCAGAAACAGCTGCCGGTGATCATCGTGCTTTCAACCTCGCTGTTCAGCCCGGAACTGACCGATGAACGTAACGCCCACGAAGCCGAGCATCTGCACAACGCCAGCCAGATACAGTCCCGGCAACGGCCACACCGCCGGACCGAAGAGGCAACACAGGTAGGTGAGACCAGTACTGATGTCGAGCGTCATCGCAACCGCCAGCAGATACGGAGTGTTGCCAGGCTTGGCCGTGTCAGTGATCGCCAGATAGGTTGCCCGGGCGGCGAAGAAGACGCCCAACGCTGCGGCGATCCTCCAAGGCCAGGGTTCTTGCAATCCCGTGGAAGCGAGGGCCATAGGCGCAAAGGACACGAGGGTGAGAATCAAGCCGCCCTCTACCACAACGGCGATTCTGTTGGCAGAGTGCGAGTCTCCCGCGTCCTTTCTACTGAATGCGTTGAATACCGCCGCAAGTCCCATGAAGGTAAGGGAGGCTTCTCCTATCGATCCTAGGGTTTCGACAATTTCCATGTGGCGCCTAACGTGATGGGTCCGTGATGCGGCGGCACCTTCATCGCGGGGGGCTCAGTCATACTCGTTCATCTTGCCGGTTAGGTACTATACGCATCGCCAATTGCCTCCAGATCCATGGTAGCTCTCACATTGAAGCCGAAATGTCTGGCCACAGCTATCGCACACCACGTAGTAGGTCATCGCGTCCGGCGTCAACTGGCTCAAATCCAGCTCGGCCAGTGGCGGCTGCCCCATCATCCTCTCGTCGTCGGACCGCAATCGTTGCTCCGAGATCGCAGCCTGGATCTTTCCCACTACTCGCCGTAGCTGCGCCGGGCCGTATATATCGAGATCCACGGCATAGTCGTCGCACTCCGGGCACATGGGCTAGCTCCGCGCTACGACGGGTGTCATGGCGTTTCTTCCCCAGCGAAAGAGACCACGCAGCGCGCATCGATGCACTTCAGCCCTGCGGGAGCACATATCTTGTCGCAGTGGGCACCATCATAGCGCTCGCACAGCCTTTCTAGCTTTTCAGAATAGCTGTCCTGGAACTTTCGATTGACCCTGATACCGCACGAACAGGAATCGCACCGGTCGTAGACCAGCGAGCAATCCGAATCGACCTCACAGAGTTGCTCGGCCGCGTCCACCGAAAGCTCGAACTCTGAGGCTCGCGCGTTCTGAAGTCCTGCTGGAAGGAAAGTCTCAAGCAGTAACAGAACCAAAATCAGCGGCTTCACAGGAACCTTCAACTGCATCTAAAGGTCCCGTAGAGCTTCGCCAGAAAACGCGCCATATGGGGATCACTCCTTTCGAGCGGTACCTCGTCGCGATGGAACCATTGCACGAACGCAAACTCTGAACGATCGAATACGTATTCATCTCCAACATCGCCCGCGAAAACATACCAAAGAGAAACGTCGGTATGCCCAGCCGTTCTTCCGACCGTCTCGGTACTCGTGATTAGAATCGGATGCTCGAATAGAAAACAGGGCTCGACAGCAAGCTCCTCTTTCGCCTCCCGAAGTGCGGTCTCCCTTGGATGCTCATTTGGTTCGACATGGCCGCCCGGAGGCAACCAAAGCTCAGCGTTGATGTGGTCCACGAGAAGAAGGTGAACCGAATCTACGATCGCAAAGTAGGACACGAGGTGCTTATCAGGGGTCGCCGGCCTTTTGATACGACAAAGCTCAGAGCCGGAGTCAATCCACCTGAGCGCATCAGAGATCGTAGCGCGCTCTAGTTCATCCAGTGGATGAATGGCTTCCACCTCTGAGCGAATCTGCTCTCTCATAGGTGTTTCAAGCTCGCCGGATACCACGGGGCCCAGATCAAGCGCTCGACTCGTCGACCGGTTAGGCGTCACAGCCGCTCCAGAGGGGTGTCCGATAGCAATCCAGCGCACATATCTACTCTAGTCTCAACCAGCACAACCTTGTCGACGAGTCGCCGCCACAGGTTCAGGCGGGTGGATCTTCGGTCAGCCCCTTGAGAAATTCACCGAATCCTACCGAGTGGCTCTCGTACTCTACGCCATCTTGTCGATTGGACAATACTATCTGGCGCATTACTGGCGTGTGGCGGGTGAAGTCTTCGCTGGTAATGATGCCCGCCTCGTACTGCAAGTAGATACTCTCCATCATCGTCAGGGCCGCGTCGTTCCGAGCCTTGAGGCGGAGTACCTCAAGCTCCGTTAGCTCCCCACCATTGCTCCGCTTCACCATTATCTGAGCCAGTTCCGAACTGAGCGCGAGCGAGTTGCGATGCTCGCGCATCTGGTTCTGCAATTGCAGAACAGCGTTCGATCGCGCCAGGTAATTTGCCTGCCGAGTCTGGACCGCCAAGTATCCCAGAGTGGCAACCACCGCCAACGCCCCGAGAATCTCACCGACTGCACCTATCGCATCCCAGTTCACGTCTGAGCGTCACCTGTCGAATACTTCAGTGCATTTCCCTCGCTTTCACCGCTAGGTGTCATGCCGAGCCGTTCAACAAGGCGAATGGATCGAGCGTTGTCAGGCAATCCGGCGGCACCAACAAATCTCCCCGTGGCCAGTGATATCAGGGCCCACCTGAAACCAGTACCGTCTTGGCGACGCGACAGAAAGAACTCGATGATCTTGTCGCTGTCATCCGGACTCTCTGCCGGAAGTCGAATAGGTCGCCCAGAAAGGTCCGTCGCCGGGCCAGAATACCTACAGACTTCCGGGGATGACCACATCTCGAACATTGCTCCAGAGTGGCAGCTATCAAGCGGTTCAAGTCGAAGTCTTTCGGTGTGGAGTGTAGGTATGTGCACACGCAGTCTTGTAGTTGGCGCCTAGCGCAGACGATAGGCGACGGGCCGTAGGCAACAAGGGTTCGCTTGCTCGTCTGACTAGGCGTCAGCCCCCTCTCTAACTCTTCCAAGAAGGTGGGCCATGTAGTCCGCCTTGCCTATCTGAACACCGTTAGCGCGAAGGATGTCGTAGGTGGTCACCAGATGAAAATAAAAGTTCGGCACCAGAAAGTCGTTCACGTACTCTTCGCCAGACAGCTCCGCGTATCGACCCAGGCCGAAGTCGAGCCTCTTTCCCTCTGGTAAGGTCGTGTTCTCCACATCAATCGACGACAGAGCAGTTCTTGTCGTCGACACCAGTCGCGTCGCTTCGCCAACGTTTTCAAGTTCAGGATCAAGGTTGCGAACCTCTTGTCCCTGTATCCATTGCGTAAAGTTGTGCGGTTGATTGCATGTAAACGCAATCTGCGTACCCAATGGCAGCATATCATCCACTAACCGCAATGCCAGAAAGCCATCATCACCAAAGTAGGATGAACCTTGCTGGACCAACAGGCCGAGTGTATTGAGTCTGGTATCGAAAAGTTCAACAATTTCTCTCACGTGCCTCTCCTTCGTCAGGCGAACTTCGGAGCGGTCGCGGGGATCGTCTTCCTCGCAGTCAAAGTCAATGAAAACACCGAAGCCCTGACTGTGCAATCGAATGAGCAGTGCGGTAGCGAAATGCACGCAAGGTCAAACGTTCACCATCGTCTTTTTCAGGCGCCGTCCTTGTCAATGAACTTCTCGGCAAATTGCGGAATGGAGTCCTCGATTGAATACCACTGTGCTTTCGAGGATGTCCAGACGTGCCCGGTGACCGTTACATCTAATGGGCCGTCGAATTCACCCAGCCGAACGCGAATATCGTCCGGGTCGGCATCAGAACGCGCATAGAGAGGCGAGCCACAGCGGGCGCAAAAGGCATTATAAAGACCTGGCTTGTGTTCGAACTCGGTGATCTGATCGGCAGGTCCTTGGAGACTCCACTGGCTTCTGTCAATCCGGGCGTTTGCGGAGAACGCCGTACCGCTCTTGCGACGGCATTGGCTACAGTGGCAATAGCGAACCTCGCCAAAAGAGCCGGCGACTGTATATCGAAACAGCCCGCAAACGCATTGCCCGTGAGCGGTCGACACGGGCCCTAACGCCTATGAAACGCGGAAGTGGTGAACCCCAAGGTTCCCTTCATCACCTTGCCAGGCATCCCGCACCCTCTACTGTTCGCCTTGCCAGATGAACTCTAGCCTGATTCCGCCAGGCTCACTAAACATCATATGCTTTCGCGGTCCGTCGCCGACGAGTTCCGGCATGAATTCAATGTCGACATCCGGCCAAGCCGACACTCGCTCCGCCAAATCAACGAGTACCTCTTCGGACGGGACAGTCAAAGCCAGGTGATGTAGGCCGACGTTTTTCCGGCGGTGGAATGGCTCTACATTCAACGACGGATCCACCTGCCAGAGCGTAAGGCGTACCACGCCATCCGATACGGCGGTACGCGGGTACGAATCATCTCTACCGAATTCACTCCACCCCAGGCAATCGGTGAAAAATACGGTCGTAGCTTCCAGGTCGAGAACGGCCAAACCAACGTGGTTGATGCCCTGCGTCTCAGCCATTGCCCTACACGTGTCCTGTTGCAATGCGGACCCCTAACACCGAGACACCTGACCCGCTATGCCCGGCGGCCAACTTTCGCTGCCGCGCGCCTCCTTCCTTTCTAGGCATTCGCCGGTCCAAGCCGCTTCTTGAGAAAATAGTGGGTGTCACCGTTTTTGAGACCCTCCAATCGAGCAAACTCCTCGTATCCGAGCTGATGATAGAACCCGTGCGATTGGAAACTATACGTATCGAGTCGGGCGGAGTGGCAACCTTCGGACCTCGCAAGTGCTTCAGCCCTCATCATTAGATCCTTCCCCAATCCCAGGCCCCGATACCGTTCATCAACCCAGAGCGTATCAATCCTGAGCCAGCAGCGAGAGATCCGGCCAATCAGGCCACCAACCACCTCATTACCTTCTTCCACACACAATGCGATATCCCGAGCAGTGGGATCCGGACTTTTCGCCTGGTTGTACCTGGATAGACCATCTTGAATCGCTGCGAGAGTCTCTCGGTTCTCTCGAAAGTCCTTCGTCGGTATTTCGCGTAGCTTTGTCATTTGCTGGGGGACGCCCAAGGCGTCACTGTTCGCCTTCCCCGTCCCAGTAGTCGAGATTCATGGCTTCGCGCCCCTGGAAGGAAAAGTACTCCATCTGGCCATCGGTGGCCGAAGGAAAGTCCGCGTACACACCGAACTTTCCGCTGTCAGGGTACTCGTTGATCTCTGGCGACAGCACGGTGCTCACGGCAAGGAATCTCAGCTCTTCGACACCGGTATTCCGCATCTGGTGTGCGGCTTCAGGTCCCCCCGGTGGACAGGCTATGAAGTCACCACGTCGAATGGGGAACGTATCGGGACCGAAACGAATCTCACCGCTGCCTTGGAGCACGAAGAACATCTCTTCGTTCCTTCTGTGAGAGTGAAATGGATACGCCGATTTGCCCGGAGGGATGGCAGTGATGTTGTACCCAAGCTTTCGAGCACCAATCAAGGTTGCGATTCGGCCAATTCGGACTTCGAACTGATTAGCCAGCTCTCCCTTGGGGGCAAAAGACGGCGGTCGAGCTGAAAGTGCTATGTCGTCAATGTTGAGAATTGGTGTCGGCATGCTTCAGTCCCCTTAGTGGAGCGCTCAACCTGAATGGTGACGCATAACTCGTCGTCCTCCTTAAAGCAACATCGAGTACTGCGATGTCGGTTGCTTCTGCCACCCTAGCCGCGTCCAGAACAACTCAGCCGCAGGGTTCCCATCAAGTACGATCGCATGGCACTTCGCGACACCGTGTGATCTCAAAGAATCGAGCGCCTTTTCAAGGAGATCTCTACCGATTCCGGATTCGCGACGATGCGCATCTACGACAAGATGGTAGATGTATCCCCTGCGCGCATCATGGCCGCATAGCACGGTTCCAACCAATACACCCCTCTCCTCAGCGACCCAGCTGCATCCAGGATTTCGCGCCAGAAACTTCGCAATGTGCTTGGGCGAGTCGGCCTCGCTAACCGATGCCCATTCGGTCGTACGCCACAGAGCGATCGTGCTCTCGGCATCGGATTCGCGGAACTCGCGGATCATGGTCAAGCTTCCGCATCCGTCCGCGAGAATCCGCACGCCGTGGGCCGTTCCGCCAGGCGTGCCAATACCCGATCCGCCAGATGCTGAGCGGAGCTGTGGGTGGAATCGAGCTCCAGGTCGTACAGGTGTCGGCAGAAGTGAACCAAGCTCATCTGGGCCTGCGCCAGACCGGGTGCCCGATCCTCCCGACTCGCCTGCCTCGCGGTGAGCTCGGACTCGGCACAGATCAGGCCGACGAACAGCAGGGGCCTTTGAGAAAGTGCAGCTGCGAACGGCTCGAGCATCGAGGGCTGTAGCAGAACGTAATCGATGACGAGGTCGTAGCCTAAGGCCGCGACAGATGCCGCGTGAGCGGCCGCCAATGCGTTGACGTTCTGGCCATGCCGCCCGATACGGACTTCGCTGACGGTCTCGCACGACTTCCGTCTCTGGACCAGCTCAAATCCCTCACTGGCGTTGGCACCGAAGCCGGTGAATTTGAATGGCAACTGCGAAATAACGTCATCGAGACTCAGGTAGATCAAGGGGCTTGGCCATCGGGACTGGAGCTCTCTAGCCAGAGAAGTCTTTCCACTGCTTGAGGCGCCGTTTATGAAGACGATCATTAGATTCGGGTACTGCGCGCCTAACGCCTATGACAGGCGGCCGACCGTGGCGCCTAGGGACCGATTCATCGACCTGTCAGGTACCGGCCCCTTTGCTTGTGTTGACCATTGGCTCATATGGATAGTCCGTCAGGCCTCCATCTCTGCTGTAGTCACTTTCAAAGTATGCTCGGATCTCAGTGATCTTGCCTTTGCTAAGGCGATACCACTCAGATCCTCTGTTGAGCGTCCTGGTGGACGGATCGCCAGGCTCTCTTAGAAAGACGTTCGTGTACTCGATTACTACCTGATCGTCCTGGCTCACAATATTGTCGATGGTCCAGTGAGGGCTTACCACTTGCGCATCGAGCCAAAACTGAGCAATGCGATCAGCACCTCTCACCGGTTTCATCTCTCTAGGAGAGAAGTAGTGAATCGCTTCTGTCGCCAACACATCAAGTAGCGCTTCTCTATCTCCCGAAGAACACGCGGCAATGTATCTCCTAACAACTTCCTGATTACTCTCGACCATTGTACGGCCCTTGGTAAGCCGCGGATTGATCTGCACATCAGCCACACGGATGTTAGGAACGGCGCTGTTGCCTCGAGTCACCGGGTAGGCGTAGGCGGATTCTTTCAAGGCGCCGAATCTTCCACCGGAGATCTCAAAGCCCACGAAGTTGTCATTCTCCAGGTATGGCTCTACCGAGAACAGCTTGGAGTAGAACGATTTCGCCTGCGACAGGTCGGAGACAGCCACGTAAAGGCCCAACTTCATGTCACGCATGTAGTGCATCAGTCACCTATTAACGGCCTCGGGTCATAGAACGGCTGAATTTCCACTATCCTGCCCTCGACGACTCGGAAGCAGTCGACTCCGGCAAGCGGCGGCATGTTATCGTCGCGAAATACTAACTCGAAAGGAGCACAGGAATGCTCTCCATCAACCAATATCCGGATCGCGACCATGCTCTTCAATCCCGCGGCAACGCCCGCCAGTAGTTCGCGTACCTTCTCTTCTCCTTGCACTCCCTCTGGCACCGTAGGTGCTACGAAGCGTACGTTCTCAGCCAAGGGGATCTGGGACACATCTCCAGTTTCCAAGCCTTTGAAATACAGCTCCACAGCCAGGCGAGTGTCCATACCCATTCGATCTCCTCTCGATTCACCTAGTTCTTACGTTGGCCGAGCGACGCCCAACGCCCCATGATAAGACGCGCACTAACTTGCCACCTGCTCCTGCTTAAGCAGCGATATGAAATACATGATGGAGATCCAGAGCAGATAGATCAGTGTAGCTTCGAGAGCTACATCTGCGTACAGCAGAAGGAAACCGGCGGCGATGACCAGATCGAACGCGCCCAACGCCTGCGTGCCAATTGGTGCGACCCAAGCAATTGTCTTCGGAAGGCTATGTCTACCCTTGACCTCGTCGATCATGGCTTTCGTAGATCCAGTAAAGCAGAAGATCCCCGTCAGGCCGCAACTGATCCTCCAAGCGGATTCGACGCCACTGCTTAACAGCACCAAGGCGGACAGTGAGATTAGAACCGGGCCAAACGAAGTGAGCAGCATATGCGTGAGGCCACTTTCTTCCTTGGCCGTTAGCGATCCCCCCGATCTGTTGCCGAGCGCAAATATCACACCGCTAAAGCCCGCCAGAGTAACCGCAACCTGAGCGATGGTGGCCAGAATCTCCTGAGACATACCCCTAGAGCCTAACGCCCAATGCTAAGCGACAGCGGCTAAGCTGGCAGTTTTCGTGCGCAGGCACAAAACATCACCGGCAAGGCTGTCAGCTTCATCGCCTTGTTGGAGGTCACGGCTCGACCTCCTTGGCTCGTTCGAAAGCCTCGTCAACGTGCCGGGCAAAAGACTTACCATATCCACGCCGGTGTTTTCTCCACCACGCCTTAGCCCCTGATCGTGACAACGACGAAGCGTGGTAGGAGTTCCAGCCCTGCCAGAGCTCATCATTCAGCTGATCCGTCTGGTAGTTGTAGTAGGCGGCTTCCCATAAGTTGAACGCATTGCCCACAAGCCGACTCCCTCTGGCCCGCTGCAGTTCTGTCAGCGCCGCTTGCTCGCCTGCTAGCATGGCTTCGAAGATATGGCTCAGCTCCTCGTCAGCGGCGATCATGTTGCCGTTGGTCATTCCTAGCTCAAGTAGCGAGTGTTGATTCGCAGCTCGCGAAGCCTGGGTACTTTGCCGAACCTCCATACCGACAAAGACCAACGACACTACAACCGCAACCAGTCCGATCGCTTCTGCCCAGCTAGATAGCTTCAATTATCTCTTTCTCCTGTGGAGCGACCTCGCCCAGTGACGCCCAATGCCTCGTTAGGCGTCACTCTCTGTTTCATATGCGCGGATCTCGATCAGATGGTCGTTCGGATCGTTGAAGTAGAGCGTTGGGGCTTCTCCCATTGCGCCCGATTCCATGCCTGGGCCGGAGTTGGACCCAACTGAATCGAATGTGGGCCCATAATCCATGCCGGATGCCTTCACTCTCTCGAAGATTGCTTCGAACTCAGACTTCGTGACCGAGAAGGCGTAGTGTTCAAAGCCGGGAGTACCCCAGGGCGCCAGCTGCATCTGGAACGTTGGGTCCGTTCGAATCACGGTGAAGGGCCCATCCTGGCCCTCAGTCTGGAATCCCATGATCCGAGTATAGAACTCGATGCTGGCGCCAAGATCATTAACCTTGAGAATAATGTGGTCTAACTGAGCCATCTGAGTGATCCTTCACGACGCCTATGGACTCTTCAGAAATCTGAAGTAGAAGGCTGCAAACACCAAGACGGTTCCAATGTTTACCATCAGCCGCTCCCACGTCCAGGCGCTACCCCTAAAGAACGAAACATCTACGCCGACTACAACGAGTATCATCGCCGCTATGTAGAGAAACACCGGTACGTTTCTCATGCTCTCAGCCTCCCAGCACGAACTCGAAGTGGTGATTCTCAAAGAGCCTAAATTGTGCATCAGGCACTTCTTCAAGATCGACCTCTATGTTCGCTTCCGAGAGTGGATGCATCTCTTGATGTTCCCAGACATCGACGCAATCTACGGACTCCCCGAGCTCCACTAGTCTTCGCACAATCCCAACCAGTTGCATCGTCGCCTCTATGCCATCTGATTCCTCGGGGTACCATTCAACTGGTTCTCGGAAGCCAAGCTCAACGCTATAGAGATGGCGGAACGTACAGCTGCAGCCGGATTTCGAGCCAACGTACCATCGGTTCGGGTAGCTCAGACGCTCCTTATCCGCTATCGATGGCAGGCCTCAAGGTGCACCCTCATACTCCGGCAAACCGTCGGATATGTGTGTCCAAGGCTGTTTGGCAGCAGTGTATATGTGCACATCAGGCTTGACCCAACTAGCATCATCAAGGCTTCCAACCTTCAGAAACACGTACCCAGGATCCGCCGCTGATTCGAGATAGATTCCCGAGCCGCATGCCGAACAGAACCATCGCGTCACTGGTTTCCCTGAATCTCCTGTGACTACATACGAGCTCAAAGAGCCCTCGATCTCGAATCCATCGTCGGCAACCATAAGCTCCATCGAATAGGGGCTTCCCGTGGTGCGCTGGCAATCACGACAATGGCAGTAGAAGGTTAGCTCTGGCTCACTCGTGCAGTGATAGCGGCTCGCACCGCAATGACATCCGCCTTCGTATTCCACGTTTCTTGGATCCTCCCTTAAGTCGCCTAACCTCGAGACAAGCGGCCGACCACCATCAACGCTTCCTTTACGTATGCAAAAGAAGAGTGACCGGAAGGGAAATCTGCTTCATCCACACTGATCGCCCCTTTACCGATAGAACTACGCTGATCCCAAAGTCCCGGTTTCAAGTTCGCCCAGGAATGTGTAGCGTCGAATCCAGGTGAAGCCTTAATAGCGCGAGTGTTCGCTCGAATCTGGATCGCGAGATACACCAGTGTAACGATGACACCGATCGACCCCACGAACTCCCGATTGCACCCAGATCTTGAATGCTCACGAAAAGACGCCTAACGCCTGGGATGAGCTAGCAGTCGATTGCTAACTGTCATCCCAAGTCCTCATTTCACTCAAATAGGTGCTTCCTTCCAGTCTCGCCAGCAACTTATCAACCTCAGCGACAAAGGTTGAATCAAAAGCAAACTTGCCTAGCACCCGCCACCACTTGCGGCCCCGGGGCGTGCCCAAGTGGATGGCGATAACATCATGGTAAGCGCGGTAGACATCCTCATCGATCACGCCATCCTGAAACTGGAACCACTCCCACTCCCGTTGGCGCATGAACGCAATCAGAAACAAACTTAGCTTCCACTGCTCTTCCTCGCTAAGCGGGCCTTCCTTTACGTTCGAATAGGTGATCGATGGATCGGCTATCTGAGCGTACAGTTCGGTCTCAGCTTGCTCGATCATTCGCTGTCGCGCCTGAGCTCTCGCGAACAGATTGCCCTGTCGTATCTGCGCCGCCAGATAGATCAGTGTGATCACTACGATGATCACACCAACGATCTGAGCGATTGCGTCCAGGGCTTCCCAGTTCATGACAGACACTTGAGCCTCCTGCCATCGATCGTCTGATCGTGAACGAAGTCGTAGCTCCATACATGGTTCGGGT
>JARRLJ010000157.1:0-5114 GCA_037387025.1 Gemmatimonadales bacterium | reverse complement strand
GCCTCGCTGATTCCGTTCCTCGAGCACGACGATGCGAACCGCGCGCTCATGGGATCGAACATGCAGCGACAAGCCGTGCCGTTGCTCTTCCCGCAGGCTCCTCTTGTGGGAACAGGGTTGGAGGAAAAGGTCGCGCGTGACTCGGGATCAGTGGCTGTTGCACGGCGCGCTGGAGTAGTCAGTAAGGTCACGGCAGACGAGATCATTATCGACACGGGGCATGATCGGAAGAGGGGAGAGGACCAACCGCTAGCGCGTTTGATGCAGCATGACCGGTTCCGCCTGCGGAAGTTCTGGCGCACGAATCAGGACACTGCGATCAACCAGCGGCCGTTAGTTCAGGTGGGCCAGAAGGTTGATGCTGGGCAGATTATTGCTGATGGACACGCAACAGAGAACGGTGAGATCGCGCTTGGAGCCAATGTCATCGTGGCCTTCATGCCATGGTACGGGCATAACTTCGAAGACGCCATCGTCATCTCCGAGCGCCTGGTGAAGGACGATTCATTCAGTTCCATTCACATTCAGGAACTGGAACTCCACGTCCGCGATACAAAACGCGGGCAAGAAGAGATAACTAGAGAAATCCCCAACGTGTCCGAGGAAGCGCTGGTGGACTTGGACGAGCGTGGCATTGTCCGTATCGGTGCACATGTGAAAGCCGGCGATATCCTAGTTGGCAAGATAACTCCCAAGGGCGAGACCGAGCTCTCTCCGGAAGAGAAACTGTTGACGGCAATCTTTGGTGAGAAGGCAAAGGACGTAAAAGACTCTTCGCTCAAAGTGTCTCCGGGTACCGAAGGCGTCGTGATCGACGTGAAGATTTTCTCGCGCATTGAGGATCAAGTTGTCGAAAAGGACCGCGGCGAGCGAATCGGTGAGGTACGCCAGCTTGAGAACGAAGAGAAAGCACGAGTTAGCGCGGCGCTGTTCGATGAAATGCGGGATTTGCTAGCAGGTCGTGTCGTATCCGTAATGCTCAAGAGCGGAACGATTGAGGAGTATCTAAAGGAAGGCAATAAGGTCACGGATAGCGTGTTGGCCGAAGTCAACTTCGCGGAGGTTGACTTGAAGACCTTGCGCGTGACCGACAAGTCGACGAACGAGAAAATCCGGGCGGCGGTGGATGCAGCTAACACCGAGCGCGCTCGTATCGAGGAGAAGGCAGAAGATCAGATCGACAAGATACTTCAGCCGGATGAGCTGCCACCAGGAGTGATACAGCTCGTCAAAGTGTATCTCGCCGAGAAACGGAAGATCTCGGTCGGCGACAAGATGGCGGGCCGCCATGGCAACAAAGGAATCATCGCCCGCATCGTGCCAGAAGAGGATATGCCATTCCTTCCGGATGGAACCCCGGTGGACCTCGTACTTAACCCGCTCGGCGTACCGAGCCGAATGAACGTGGGACAGATTCTGGAGACTCACCTGGGCTGGGCAGCCGCAATCCTGGGGTTCGAGGCCAAGACGCCGGTTTTCCAGGGAGCACATGAGGCTGAGGTCGGACTTGCCCTCACGCTGGCAAGCCTCAAGTGGGCTGGGGAGGCACTCAGGCTCAAAGCCACGCCCCCTGACCTTACGGGAAATGTCTTGCTTGGAGCATTCAATGATTTGGCTAATTCCCCATCCGCCAATGGTGATCGGACGAGTATAGGGGTCGTGCATTTGGATCAGCTGGGCGGCCGGGCCGTTTCGCAGTCGACGCGCGATCTGTATCACGAATTGCGCGATTTCTTGACAGCTGCTGCGAAAGAGGTTGGGGAGTGGCAGACTGTGGAGGCAGAGCTGCAGAAGGATTATCACCAGGCCAGACTGGAGGGGGAGGGGGATGAGCTTGCGAAGGCAGAGGCGGCCGCTCTCAAAGCTGGCTTGAAGGATGTGCAGAAGGACCGAAAACTGAGCCCCGCAGAGACGCTTAAGAAGGTCGGGCTCGTCGCGTTAGCAGGATTAATGGGTCCTAAGAGTGAGGCCAATGTCGAAGCAGCAGCCGACGAGTTGCTGCGCTTGGCTCAGTTGTTTCCAGGTGGCAAGTGTCGCCTGCGTGACGGTAGAAGCGGCGAGTGGTTCAAGTCGGAGGTGACTGTAGGCTCCATCTATATGATGAAGCTATCTCACCTCGTAGACGACAAGATCCACGCTCGGTCCATCGGCCCGTACAGTCTCGTTACTCAGCAGCCCCTTGCCGGCAAGGCGCAGTTCGGTGGTCAGCGCTTCGGTGAGATGGAAGTATGGGCCCTAGAAGCGTACGGGGCGTCGCACACGTTACAGGAGATGCTCACGGTTAAGTCGGACGACGTTAATGGTCGTAGTCGCGTGTATGAGGCCGTGGTTAAAGGGCAGAATCTGCCTGAACCTGGAATCCCCGAGTCGTTCAATGTTCTGGTGAAAGAGCTCCAGGCGTTGGGGCTCAAGGTCACCTTGGGCGTCACAGACGACGGTGAGGAGTAGGACACCAATGATCGATTTTCGCAGCGTAAGAGACCAACGGGGTTCGAGCTTCGACTTCATCCACATCAGGATCGCAAGCCCCGAGGAGATCAGGGGCCCACATGATCTGAAGGAGCGAGAGCGTCTGGTCATGCAAGGCCAGCGTTCATGGTGGTCGTGGGGTGAAGTCACAAAGCCAGAGACGATCAACTACCGTTCGTTCAAGCCGGAGAAAGACGGTTTGTTCTGCGAGCGGATATTCGGACCGGTGAAAGACTGGGAGTGCCACTGCGGCAAATACAAGCGGATTCGCTATCGCGGTGTCGTGTGCGATCGATGTGGTGTCGAGGTAACGCTGTCCAAGGTGCGTCGTGAGCGCATGGGTCACATAGAGTTGGCTGTCCCTGTTGCTCACATCTGGTTCTTCAAGACGCTTCCGAGTCCCATGGGCAATCTGCTCGACCTGACTTTGCGCGATCTCGAGAAGGTCATTTACTACACCAACTACGTGGTAATTGACCCCGGCGAGCAGGAGGTGAAGGATAAGGAGTTACTAGACGAGGAGGCCTATCTGGCATTGCGGGAGAAGGCCAAGGCCGAAGGGGATACGGCGTTCCACGCAGACATTGGCGCGCCGGCGGTAAAGGAACTGCTGTCGCGAATGGACGTGGACAAGGTTGCGGAGGAGCTACGCAAGGGCGTGGCGACGGAGACGAGTCAGCATCGAAAGAAGCAGATGTTGAAGCGGCTCAAGATAGTGGATGCGTTCCGGACCTCGGGTGACAGTGGTCAGGAGCGGAACGATCCGTCCTGGATGATTCTGAATGTCGTGCCAGTCATTCCACCTGATTTGCGTCCGCTGGTACCGCTCGACGGTGGAAGGTTTGCGACCAGCGATCTAAACGATCTATATCGCCGAGTGATTAACCGCAACAACCGGTTGCAGAAACTGATATTGCACAGGGCGCCGGAGGTAATCCTGCGTAACGAGAAGCGCATGTTGCAGGAGGCAGTGGATGCTCTGTTCGACAACGGCAGGCGATCCAAGGCGATCCGCGGTAGAGGCAAGCGGCCGCTCAAGTCCTTGTCCGACATGCTCAAGGGCAAACAGGGGCGCTTCCGCCAGAACTTACTCGGTAAACGTGTGGACTATTCCGGCCGCTCGGTTATCGTGGTCGGTCCGGAACTCAAACTGCATCAGTGCGGTCTGCCGAAAACGATGGCAGTGGAGCTGTTCAAGCCGTTCATCATTCACAAGCTGGTTGAAAAGGGCATTGCGGAGACTGTCAAACGAGCAAAGAAGATCGTTGAACGAGAGAGCCCTGAGGTCTACGAGATCCTTGAGGAGATAATTCAGGATCACCCAGTGCTGCTGAATCGCGCCCCGACGCTCCACCGACTTGGAATTCAGGCGTTTGAGCCCGTACTGGTAGAGGGCAAGGCGATTCGGATTCACCCGCTTGTCTGCGCGGCATTCAATGCCGACTTCGACGGTGACCAGATGGCTGTTCACGTGCCGCTTTCCTTCGAAGCACAACTGGAAGCGCGCGTGCTAATGATATCGAGCAACAACGTACTGAAGCCGGCCGATGGGCGCCCGGTGGCGGAACCCAGCCAGGACATGGTGTTGGGCTGCTACTTCCTCACTAAGACGCTGCCGGATTTCGAAGAAAAGGTGGCTGAAGCTTCGAGATTCGGGTCGCTTGCGGAAGTAGAGACAGCGGTGGCGTTGGGTCGTCTCGAGTTCCACTCGCCCATCCAGTTTTGGTTCGTACCGGCACCTGAGGCGCACAACCAGAGAGAGGGTTGGGTAGGAACCACCGCTGGCCGGGTGTTGTTCAATAGCATCCTTCCCAGGGCGTTATTAGCAGAAATCGGATTTCAAGACCAGGTCATGCGTAAGAGGAAGGTTTCGGAAATCGTCTTCGAGTCGTACCGAAGGGCAGGTCTGGCCGAAACTGTGGCGTTCCTTGACCGACTAAAGGATTTCGGATTTAGATACGCAACCGTAGGAGGAATCTCCATCGGCGTCGAGGACCTCGAAATACCGGAAAAGAAGTCAGACATCCTTAACGAAGCAAGTGAGCGGGTCAACCGGTTTCAGAAGGCGTACTCGACAGGGCAGATCACCTTCGGGGAGCGGTACAACAAGGTGATTGATGCGTGGACCCACGCAAACAACGACATCGCTTCTGCGATGGTCGACAACCTCGCTACCTCGCATGAGGGCCTGAATCCGGTGTTCATGATGTTTGACTCGGGTAGTCGGGGCAGTCGGGATCAGATCCGACAGCTGGCTGGCATGCGCGGTCTCATGGCGAAGCCGCAAAAGAAGCTCACCGGTGGCATTGGTGAAGTAATCGAGAGCCCGATCCGGTCGAACTTCCGCGAGGGCCTCAGCGTGCTGGAATACTTCATCTCGACGCACGGTGCCAGAAAGGGGTTAGCAGACACTGCATTGAAGACGGCCGACGCCGGATACTTGACCCGCCGGCTGGTTGATGTGGCTCAGGATGTGACGGTAGCAGAAGAGGATTGCGGCACTATACTGGGCCTCGATATCTCAGCGCTCAAAGAAGGTGAGGACATCATTGAGCCGCTACGGGAAAGGATCGTAGGTAACGTAGCGGCAGAAGACGTATTTGATCCGCACGAGTTGGATGAGCACGGCGATCCGATGCTGCTGG
>JARRLJ010000156.1:0-5118 GCA_037387025.1 Gemmatimonadales bacterium | reverse complement strand
TAACTTGGTGGCACTAGTGAACTTCGGGCTACGTGAAGTGTACCGTAAAGCGCGACCGAAGTCTGCTTCGGACCGCGCCAGCAAAGCAACGAATTTGGCTCCAGGTCGCCCCTTGCGACCTGGGCCCTTTGAGGACATATCAGGGACGTCATGACACAGCCTACTCAGAAGAAAAAGAAGCGCCGCCGTCGCAACGCACCTGCCATAGCGGTAAGCGAGGACGATCGCGACCTTCTCGACCAGTACCTATATGAGGTGAGCAAGACACCCTTGCTCACACCACAAGAGGAGATCGAGCTGGCCAAGAAGGTACGGGCGGGAGATCAGGTGGCGATGCAGGAGCTCGCGAAGCGGAACCTCCGTTTTGTGATCTCTGTGGCCAAGAAATATCAGAATAGGGGTCTGCCACTGACCGATCTCATCGGTGAGGGGAACGTTGGGTTGCTGACGGCTGCCCGCAAGTTCGACCCGGATCAGGGGGTGAAGTTCATCTCGTACGCGGTCTGGTGGATCAGACAAGCGATTCTCGCTTCCCTGGCGCGCCAGGGCCGCACGGTGCGAGTTCCGCTCAACCGGACAGCTGATCTGTCGAAAATCGAGAAGACGGCGGAAGCGCTGCGACAGGAGCTGAAGCGGGAGCCGACTCCCGAGGAGATCTCTTCTGCTACAGGTCTATCTCTCGAGGTTGTGCAGTCGCTGGCCGCTCTGAATACCGGTGAAGTGCGACTCGACGCTCCGCTGGACCCTGACGGTGATAGGGCATTGATCGAGCGGTTCATTGCCGAGGACCTGCCGGATACCGAAGAGAAGACAATGGAGCGTTTTCTGAGCGACGAGGTGGACGACGCCCTTAAGTCACTGCCGGCACGTGATGCTAAGGTTCTCAAACTGTACTTCGGTTTGGACGGTGGCCGCGAGCATACGCTGGAGGAGATCGGTGGTATGCTTGGAGTGACACGTGAACGGGTGCGGCAGCTGCGTGACAGGGCGCTGAAGCGTCTGCGTGAGGGTGACGTAGGGCGGGCGTTGGCTAGTTTCGCGGCCTGACGGAAGCCTGCAACAGGTGGGGCCAGGGTCCCGTGCGTGCGGCGAGAGTGTTGCGATCGCACGGCACCCTGGCCTCTTTGCATCCGTGCGCGTAGATTCGCCGCGTGTATAGAGTCGTCGCCGATCGCTTCTATGCGTCGCTGACTGCGATTGGCCGCACTGGGCAGTTCGTGTCCGATTTCATGCGCAGTCTGCGCGATGTTCGAGTGTGGGCTGGGCTGACTGCCATACAGATGCGGAAGATCGGAGTCCAGTCGCTTCCCATTGCGTTGTTCATCGCGGTGTTCACCGGGATGGTGCTCGCCTTGCTCGCCTCCTACACACTCACGGGTGCGGTTCCCATCTACTTCGTCGGTACGATGGTTGGCAAAGCGATCATGATCGAGCTTGCCCCGGTGCTAGTTGGACTGGCCCTGGCCGGGCGGATCGGGGCAAACATCGCCGCGGAACTGGGTACCATGCGGGTCACGGAACAGGTAGACGCTCTCGAAACTCTGGCCTACGATCCACAATCCTATCTGGTCGTGCCCCGTGTACTGGCTGCAACACTGATGTTTCCGGTCGTCGTCGCGCTTTCAATGGGGGTGGGCATCATATCTGGCTGGCTGACGGCACTCGGTTTGCTCGACCTTTCCACGGTTGAGTTCGTGAAGGGGTTGCGATTGTTCTACGAGTTCAAAGACGTCTGGTATGGACTCGTCAAGAGCATGTCTTTTGGATTCGTGGTTGCATTGATCGGCTGCATCAGGGGGCTCAATGCCGAGGGCGGTGCGGAGGGAGTGGGCCGGACTACGATGCGCGCTGTTGTGATGGGCTCCCAAGCGATCCTGGTCCTCGACGCCTTCTGGGCTGTAGTGCTCCTGTAGTCGATCGACTTGCGGAATTTGCTATGATCGTCTTCAACGACGTTTACAAGTCATTCGGTCCCAAGAAAGTGTTGCAGGGATACTCATTGGAGATACCCGACGGCCAGACCACCGTTGTTATCGGCTACTCTGGTACTGGCAAGAGTGTTGCATTGAAGCACGTCGTGGGTTTGCTCGATCCGGATGCTGGGGAGGTCGTCGTTGACGAGCAAGTGGTTCACGAACTGGATCGCGACGGCTTGGTGGAGCTTCGTTCCAAAATTGGATTCGTGTTTCAGTTTGCGGCTTTGTTTGACTCAATGACGGTACGTGAGAACATAGCATTGGGACTGAAGCGACAGGAGGTACCGCAGCGTGAGATCGACGAGCGGACCCACGAATCGCTCGCATTGGTGGATATGGAAGGGTCGGAAGACCGCTACCCGATCGAATTGTCCGGTGGCATGAGGAAGCGGGTCGGAATTGCACGAGCCATCGCCCTGAGGCCCCGATATCTGCTTTACGACGAGCCAACTTCGGGTCTCGATCCCGTGACGTCCGCGGTCATCAACGGAGTGATGGTGCGCGCACGCGAAAAACTTGGTGTGACGGGGCTGGTTGTGACACACGATATGAACAGCGCGTACGCCATTGGAGATCGAATCGCCATGCTATACAAAGGAATGATCAGGCAGGTTGGCACGGTTGATCAAATACAACGCACGCACGACCCGATCGTGCGGCAGTTCATCGAAGGCAGGCCTGAGGGAGCGAACGACGCCGAAGGCCTGAACACGCAGGCGGTCTCATGAAGCGACGCGACGAACTAATTGTAGGGTTCACGATATTGACTGCTCTCATAGTTGTGGTTGTGGGAACCGTTTGGCTGTCGCAGACCCAACTAGGGGGCGGGGGATTCTTCCAGTCCGCGCGGTTCCGCACGGTTGGCGGCCTTGGTGCTGGAAACCCGGTTGTGTTGCGTGGCGTGCGCGTGGGCAGGGTGCGAGAGATACGCATAACCGAGAGCGAGTGGGTTGAAACCGATCTCCAGATCTACGAGGGCGCCCTCATACCGGAGCGTCCGGGCGTCATCGCTGCTTCGGCGTCGCTGTTTGGAGAGTGGCAAGCACAGATCATCGATCTGGACAACCCACCGGATGACCCCATCGTGCGAGGCGAGCTCCTGGCCGCCCAGCAGGACGGCGGCGACGTGTGGCCCGGGGCGACACTTCCAGACATAGGACAGCTAACGGCGCAGGGAGCCCGCATCGCGTCCGACATTGCAACGGTGTCGACGCGGATTCAGACGGCCTTTGACTCGCAGACCGTGCAGGATATGCAACGGTCGATCCGTGATTTTGGCCAGATGGCGGACACCCTAACCCGCTTCACAGAGCAGCAGACCACGGTGTTCGGTGAGGTAAGTTCCAACATCAAACAGGGCTCCGATGTCATCACGACAGCCGCGCTCGCGCTCGACCGCGCGATGGCTAGGTTGGACTCGGCTACATCCGAAGGCGAGTTAGATTCGATTGTGGGCAGCGTTCAGACCGCGACCCAAGAGATGCGTGAAGCAATCGGGAGTTTCATGACCTTGATGGGTTTGGCCGAAGAGAATCAGGCGAGTTTTGTTCGCTTGTTGGTTGGTGCAGACTCACTGATGACTCGCATGCAGAACATGACAGGAACGCTAGGCCTGCTCGTGGGTGATTCCGCTCTGTATAATGAAGCCACCGGTGCGGTCACCGAATTGCGCTTGCTGATAGCGGACATCAAGGCAAACCCGAGGAAATACTTCAAATTCTCGGTCTTCTAAGTGGGGCGCCGCACCAGAGCCAAGCGAGAAACCAGTGCAGGCGGAGTGATATTCAGGTGTACTCCGGATGGGCCCATGTTTCTCCTGATCAAGGACGGCTACAAGAACTGGGGATTCCCAAAGGGCCATATTGCTGAGGGTGAAACCCCTGAGGATGCGGCCCGCAGGGAAATCATCGAGGAAACCTCACTCGACGATCTCATCCTGCATGAACCACTCGGCGTAATCGACTGGTACTTCCGATTCCGCGGCAAGCTGATTCACAAGTACTGCCATTTCTTTCTTTTCGAGTCAGGCACGGGCTCAGCGGAACCACAGACCGAAGAAGGTATCTCAGCGTGTTCCTGGTATTCCTTCACTGACGCTGTGGAGACCATCTCGTACGAGAACGCTCTAGGAATCCTGCGCAAGGCCGGCACTGGAGTCTCCGAGCGCTGGACAGGGGTATCGCTGGGGCGGTGAAGACCAATTCCGCCGTCGTTCCCGTGATGCACCGTGATGAAAAGGTGCGTACGGCAATAAGACGGGGTCTCGCGAAGTCAAGAACCAGAGTGATGGTGTGCCGCAGTCTGACACACCTGGACACGGTATTGCAGCGTGAATTGGTGGATGCCGTGGTCATCGATGTACGACAGTTCGGCACCGAAGCAGCCACATCACTGCTGAGTTCCTATCCCCGCATTCCACTGTTTGCTATGAGTGCCTTCAGGCCTGACGACGGCCAGTTGATTGTCACCTGCATCGAGGCCGGATTCAAGGGAATCCTCGTCCAGGGCGTTGATGATCCAGCCGCAGGCGAATTGATTGCGGCCCGGTCCGCATCCCGAGTACGGCTATCTGATTTGGGCAACGCACCGCGGCTGCTACGGCTCACAGAACCTCTGCAGCTTCAGGTCTGGAAAGAGGTCGTCGCGAGGGTTGGAGCACCGACGCGAACCAGCGAAATCGCGCAAGACCTGATGGTGACGCGCGAGCACCTGTCGCGTGAATTCGCCGCCGGCGGTGCACCGAACCTGAAGCGTGTGATTGACCTGATTAGGACAGTGTGGGTAGCTGACCTGCTGCGGAATCCCGGTTACGATGTTGCCACGGTCTCCCGCATCCTCCGGTTTTCATCGCCCAGCCATCTGGCCGGGAGTGTGAAACGCGTGGCTGGAGCGAAGCCGTCGGAGCTACCCGGGTTAGGACCCAGGGGAGTGCTCAAGAGATTCGTACGGGGGAGGATGAGGTCGCGGCTGTAGCAGGCAGGGACTGGGCAGAGATGATGGGTTGTGATATTTTTCACATTCTTTTGTCGTACTTTTTTATTGATCTAGGCGCCGTCTCGCGCGGGTCTGGCCAGTGCCGACCTGAGCTGACTCAAAAGGATTAGCAAGCACGTCATATGGCAACTGACTCCATTCTTCGGCC